>WRNH01000061.1 GCA_009776745.1 Endomicrobiia bacterium
AACATGAAGAAAGTATTTAGTTTTTTGATTGCAGCAGCAGTAGTAGCATCAGTCTCTGGCGCAGCTTTTGCGCAGAAGTCAACATTTAAGCCTTTCGCGGTTTATGTTGAAAACAATTCCAAGGAGAATCATTATGCTCCTTCCGGATGGATGGGAGATTACGGCGACATTAAGATCAATCTCGCAAACACCGAAAAACCCAGAAGCGGAAATACCAGCATTAAAGTTACTTACAGCGCGAAAATGACGCAGGGAGCAGGATGGGCGGGAATTTATTGGCAGCAGCCTGCAAACAATTGGGGCGAAAAGAAAGGCGGTTATGATTTGACCGGCGCAACGAAACTTACGTTCTGGGCGCGCGGAGCAGTAGGCGGCGAAAAAATTGCAGAATTTAAAATCGGCGGAATAACCGGCGAATTCCCGGATTCGGACTCAATGTCGATCGGACCTATCGAACTTACAAAAGAATGGCAGAAATTTACGATAGATCTCAAAGACAAAGATCTTTCGCACATAATCGGCGGTTTTTGCTGGGCAGCTTCAAAAGATGACAATCCTAACGGATTTGTTATTTTTCTTGATGATATAATTTACGAATAATTCAGCTTTCCCAAGGCGGCGCTAGCCGCCGCCTTGGGATCAAAACAAAATGAATAAAAAAATTTATATATCATTATCAATAGTTTTGCTTATGACAGCCGGATTTATTTGTGCCTATGCGGCATCTTCGGATGCCGGCAGAAATAAGTCCGCCAATAAGGTCGTTGATGATTTAACTCCGCAGGAAAGAGCGCAGCTTGCTTTTTACATATATTCCGATTTTAAAGCGATTTCAAACCACTACTATCCTTCAGGCTGGATGGGCGACAGCAGAGATTTGACTTTTAACCAGCAGTATGCTAAGGATGTATATGCGGGAAAACATTGCATAAGAGTGCAGTACTCGCCCAGAGGGAGCGGCGGATGGACAGGAATATATTGGCAGCAGCCGTCAAACAACTGGGGAGATAAGCAGGGCGGGTTTGATTTAAGCAAAGCGACATATCTTACTTTTTGGATGAAAGGCGAAAAAGGCGGGGAAACTATAGCGGAAGCTAAAGTCGGCGGGTTTAAAGGCAGTTTTCCGGATTCCGCCGAAGCCTCAAAGAAGAAAATAGTTCTTACAAAAGATTGGAAGCTTTATTGGATAGATTTGAGGAAAAAAGATATGTCGTACATAGCCGGCGGATTTGCTTTTATTGTAAATAAAGCCGACAATCCCAACGGGTGTACTTTTTACATAGATGAAATAAGATTTGAGATGAATAAATGAAAAAAATAATTTTAGTTTTGATCATGGCAGTATTTGCTTTTTGCGGATGCGAGAGGAATCCCGCGGGGGCTCTTATGTATAACGGAGTTTATGATTCCGATTCTTCGTGGGCAAACCCGTTCATCCTTTACTATAACGGCGATATAAGGACAATGGTTCTTCCTTTTGACGACGCTATAGGCGCCTATACGAATATTTGGGAAAAATATTCGAGTAATCAAAATATTCTTGAAGCGCAGTACAAAGGCGTTTCCCATAGCGGGTATATGTCGATAAAAATGGGATGGGACGGGAGACCCAGCGAAACGTTTGACTCAAATTCCACCGTTAATAATGTAGCTTTTTGGCTTAAGACGACGGCTGACGGCAGTTCAAAAAAATTAAGCGGAGCGGGATATACAAAATTCTCATTTTGGTATAAAGCCGAATTGGGAAGCGATACGGAAGTCACAATAAATATATTTGATCACGGAGATCATTTATTTCCGGATTTTACCATATCTTCCGGATCCGGCTGGACATACAAAGAGATCGACATTTCCCTTTATAACAGCGACGCGGTTGAAACATATATATCGGTTACTATGCGGCCTATATCTCCGGCAGCGTCTTGCGGCGGGGGAACGATATATCTTGACGATATAAGGTTGTCAAAATGAAAAAAATAACGGCATTGCTTTTCATCGCGGCTTTATTTATAAACTCTCCGGCATATGCGGAAAATATTGATTTGGATTTTTCTGGGGTTAGACCCGTAAACGCTTCAGTCCGTTCCGCTTTGATGCCGGGATGGGGACAGGGATGGAATAATCAGCCCGTAAAAGGCTGGATCACTTTCGGAGTGTTCGCGGTTTCAGTCGCGGGCGCTTTTTACTTTAACGCGCAAGCCTATGAAAAGTACGACAGCTATGAAGAAAAGGGTATAGTTAACGGGAAGCTGTATAATGAGTACGAAGATAATCGTACGCTTTCCCAGGTTTTTACTTTTGCCGCGATAGGAACATGGCTCTATTCCGTAATTGACGCGTATTTTGTATGTAAAAAACATCTTGCTTCCGAGACGCCAGTCTCGGCTTTCAAATTTTATTATAATCAAGAAAATGACGGCTATTATTTGGCATACGGCAGAAAAATTGACATTTAAATAAAGCAATTACTGATTACAAATAACTGTAATTTGTGATCGCTGTTGAAAAACGGGGTTAAATTTTAACATGGATAATAAAAAAACTGCTGTTTTTCTTGTGATTTTTTTAGCGATTCTCATTGCGCTTATGTTTTTAAGAGCATGCGGAATCGGGCCTTGGTCTTCCGTAAATGTTAAAAACGTTAAGCCGGAACCGGCTAAGCCTGAAAATTTTGTAGTTGAGAAAGATACAAATACGGTTGAAATTGCCGCAGAAGCAGTAATTGACCCGCAAACAGTTGTCAATGCTGAAGAAGAAGTGAAACCGCCTGTCGAACTTCCGCAAGAAGATGTAAAGCCGGAACCTCCCGTAACGCCAAAACCGAAACCGGCTGATAAACCTAAGCCCAAACCTAAACCTGTTGTAAAAACTGAAACTTCCAAAGCAGATTTGCCTAAACCGGCGGTACAAAAACCAAAAAGAGAAAAAGCAGCAATGCCCGTTTTTACCAACAAATCGGGGTTTAAACCTTTTTATGTCTATTCCGATATAGGAACAAAAGATAATCATTATTCTCCTTACGGGTTTATGGGAGATGTAAACGCGCTGACTGTTGATCAGGGGTGGAAAGTTAATCCTCAATCCGGCATAAGCTGCATTAAAGTTATTTATGAACCCGCAAACGGCAGAGTAGGCTGGGCCGGCGTATACTGGACAGAACCTCCGAACAATTGGGGAGATAAAGGTTTTGGGTTTAATCTTGCAGGCGCGGAAAGAATATCTTTCTGGGCGAAAGGCGAGAAGGGCGGCGAGGTCATCAATAATTTTATAATGGGCGGAATTCAGGGTAAAGAATGTGAAGATTCGGATTCAAGGGCAATAGGGCCTATAGAGCTTTCAACGGAATGGAAACAGTTTTTTGTTGATATTGAGGATGCCGATCTGGCTAACATTATAGGCGGCTTCTGCTTTACGGTTACAAAAAATAATAATCCTTTGGGCGCGGTCTTTTATTTAGATAATATTGTTTACGAATAAAGAACATAATGTATAGACGCTGGCAATGGCAGATTGCGGGTAAGCCCGCCATGACGGTCTTGCCGCATCCATGCATCCGGGATCAAAGTAGATGTTATAATAAAAAGTGTGGAGTTTGGAGGGCGGAGAGTGGAGTTAGAAAGGCAGAAGATGAGAAGTTGGGATGTTGGGAAGGTGGGCAAAGACAAAGACAACGACAAAGAAGAAACGACCACACTCCTCTCAGCTTCTCCGCTTCCCACCCTCTCATCTTCTAGAGAGCTCCTCTCAGCTTCCAAAAAGGAGGGAAGTATGAAAAAAATCGTTTTTGTCTTAGTTGCGGTTTTAGCATGCAGTTTTGCGGTTGCCGCGTGCTCTAAAGAGAAGAAAAGCAAGAGGCTGAACACTGTAACCGTTATGGTCACGCCTTCATCGATAGGCCAGATAACCTCAAGCGCTCCTGTCACTTTAACTGCAGAGGTCCGTATCAATAATGCCGTTCAGACCGGCGCAGAAGTCATTTGGTCGGTAGAACCTCAAAATTTCGGCGTTTTTAGCTCAACTAAAGGAGCCTCTACGGATTTCACCGCCGATCTTGCTAAGACGGGCAATGGGATAATTTTTGCCGATTATAACGGTACGAAATCATCGGTAACATTCTCCATAAATGCGGCCACTATCGATTCAGTCGCAATATTTCCTTCCGCGCCTCAGACCATGTTCAGTTCCCATACATTAACTTTTACAGCCACGGCAATGGCAGGAACGACGGCTGTTACAGACGCCGGAACGCAGATTAGCTGGACAGCTGCCGGCGGAAACATATCTCCTAACCCAAGCAACAGCGGCGCTTCCGTAACATTTACGCCATCGGCAGGAAGCACAAATGCCACGGTAAAAGCTAGCTACGGAACAATTGAGAGCAGTGTTGTAAATATTGATATAAGCACAGGTATTGCCGCTGGGGATACTAAAAGATTTTTGTTTAAAGATAATTTGATGGATCCAAATGTAAATTGGAGTTACAATACATGGGGTGATTGGCAATGGTATCCGTCAGGTTATGTTGATTCAAGAACTCCTCAATACCCTACAACTTCAGATTTTATAATTGAAGGCGAATCGGAAGGAATTCAAGGTGTATCCGTTATTGATCCTTTGGTTGCGTTAAAGCTTACTTTTAAAAAGGGTTCGTGGACGGGAGATCATTATGCGGGTATGACTTTTGATTTCATTGCTAATGAAAACTTAACGGAATATACTAAAATCTGTTTTTATGCAAAAGGTGAAAATGGCGGTGAAAAAATACTGATAGAACCTGGCGGGATAAATACAGAAGTAATTACTTTGAATCCGACTTGGACGCCTTATGAGCGCAGTTTTACCGGAACAGTTTCACAAAAAACTGTTTTAAATGTTTTTTTTAGGGAATCAGACGGAAGCGTTGACAATTCGTCCGTTTATGTGGATTACATATATTTAGATAAATAAGCGGCGGTACGCAGCAACTGACCATGGGTCAAGGGTACGTGTTCCTGACCCAAAAAGTAACAGCATGGTCAAGTGCAAATGGGATGCAGCAACTGACCGGAAATTTTTAAACAACAAAACTCCTTTGCGATAAAATCTCGCAAGGGAGTTTTGTTGTTTTTGATTCTCTAAGTTTCCGGATTCCCGGTTTCTTTTTTAAGCATTTATTTTGTGTCAAAAACAATGTCCCGACACCGGACTTCGTCGTTTAGGTTACCAGCGCAATTAGAAATACAAGAAATATTTTGAATGGTATCGGTTTAGATATTCGCATATCAAAATTACATAAAACTGTTTGACGTCATTTTGTCAATGCGGTCAACACCCTTGTTCCTGCTTCCCTGCTTCCGAATCTCTAAGTTTCGCCGCGCAAAGCGCGGCTTATTGTTTGATACTTCAGTATTTTGTAAAATGTTTAATAAAATAAATGCCAAAATTTTATTATGAGGACTGTGATGAAAAAAATTGTCATGCTCGTTTTTATTTTTTGTATCGCATTTACCGTAAAAGCGTCCGCGCAGGAAATATATGTTTCTTCTTTTTCGTATTTTCAAACTCTCTATCAATCCGCAGGCGCAAAAACAATAGTATTGACTAATGATATAACTTTTACGGATGATTTAGGCAATATGGGCGGGAATTTGTATATATACGGAAATGGAACATATCTCGGCACTAACAGCGGTACGAGATATGAAGGGTTTAATTTATCCGCAGGGCAGACGCTTACCCTGGACAATGTTTCTGAGATAAGAGGAGTAAATTGCGCCATATACGCATCAAGCGCGAATGTAAGTATTTTAAACGGAATATCGTTTAACGGTAATGAGGCAAACAGTGGCGGAGCGGTATACAATGTTTATTCAACAATGACATTCACAAATGGTGATGTGATATTCGATGGTAATAATGCTGTTGATTTATATGCAAGAGGAGGAGCGATATATAATGGAGGTGGTTTAATAAATTTTGAGATGTTACAAGAAAATACGATAATATTCAGTAGCAATACGGCATATGTTGCAGGAGCAATGTATAACAGTGATAGTTCAACAATAACATTTATAAATGGTAATATAATATTTAGCGAAAATGGGGCATTTGATGCAGGAGCAATACTAAACACTAATAGTTTAATAAGCTTTGAAATGTCTTCAGGAGATACAATAATATTCAGTAGTAATAATGCATATGGAGCCGGAGCGATAGCTAACAGAAATAATGCCCTAATAACGTTCAGAAACGGCGATATACTATTTATCGGAAATATTGTAGGTTCTGGCGGAGGCGGTGCGATACACAACTTAAATAGTCGTATAAATTTTGAAATGTCTTCGGGAGATATAATAATATTCAGCAGCAATACGGCAGGTTCCGGAGGAGCGATATATAATCAATCTGCGGTAACAACTTTTACAAATGCTGATGTAATATTTAGTGGGAATAGTGCTACATATGGTGGTGGAGGAGCAATAAACAATAGTTATAATGCAATATATTTTACTTCATCAACAGTAAGTTTCATAAATAACAGTGCATCAGGTTATGGTGGAGCAATATACAGTAACTATTATACTGGTACATATTTTGAAATGTCTTCAGAAAACGAGGTAATATTCAAAGGGAATACGGCCGAAATGGGAGGGGCAATATACGCAGGGTACGTAAATTTCAGCGGTGGAAGAGTAATTTTTGAAGGAAACACGGCTTCCGATAAAGGCGGAGCATTGTATATAACAGGAAATGTGGTGGGATGGCCTGTAACATTCAACACCGACGGCGGAGAAGTTCTCTTCAGAGGAAATACGGCTAACGGCAAGCCAAATGATGTATATATGGATATTGATGCTAAGTTAAATATAACCGGAAGCAATACAATAAGATTTGAAGGCGGGATACTGAGCGATAGTTCCGGAACCGGAATAGAAATAAACAAAAGCGGAAGCGGGGCAATGTATCTTGGCGGGGCTAATGAAATATACGGTGATTTTAATATAACCGGCGGGGACATAATATTGCTGCCGGATGCGGCATATAAAGGAAGAGCATTGGCGCTTGGAAGTACGAGCGCATTAGATATGCATAACGGAACAATAAATACGGTAAATGTGGCAAGTAATTTTGAAAGCAAGAATAATCTTAAGATGGATGTGTTTTTAGACGGTAATGATAAAATAACGGCATTTAGAGCGGATATAGGCGGCAGTCTGGATATATTTGCTGGAGTTGGGACATATTATAATAAAGAATTTGAATTGATAGAAGCAACGGGCAAAACGACTTTAGACGGAGAGTTTGCAAGCACTTCAATAAATGACAGAGGATTAAAATACGAAATAAAATATGAAAACGGGATAGTAAAGATTATAGTAAACGGAATGTGCGTGACGCGTTTTGAGGAATTGAGCGGGCTGTCATATAATCAAAAAGAGACGGCAAAAGCTTTTGGCAAAATATCCGAAAGCCCCGGAAATTGGATACAAATATTGAGCCAGATGAGGGATAAACAAAACGCCGGAACGGAAACCGATATAGCCGAAGTAAAAGATTTTCTGTCGCAGACATCGGGATATTTTTTGTCAAATGTAATAAGAAATTTAGCGGCAGACAGCCCCAATAATGAAGTGTACGATAAAATAAGAAATCATACCGAAGAGAATGAAACGAACAATGGTTTGTGGGTGCAGATAAAAGGCGGAGCAGAAAGTTTTAAAGAAGATGATAATTCGCTTGGAGATTACAGAGACGTATCAATGGGTGTAATGTTTGGTTTTGACAGGTTTATAAAGGACAAAGACGTGATGTGGGGAGCGTATGCAAGAATAAATAAAGACAATATAGAACAGGGAAAACACAAAGCTGACGGAAATAAAAACGGATTAGGCGTATACGGGGGATATATAAAAGATGACAGGGAATTAAAGACAATGCTGCTTCTAAGCTATGATAAGTTTAACACTGAAAGAATCGTAATGGGCGAGACGGCAAAAGCAGATATAAGCGCTGTAACGGTGAATGCCGATATAGAGGCTGCATTAAAAATAGAATTAACTGAAGATATAAAATTAAAACCTTATGCTGGAATAGAAATTGAAAATGCGATATACGGAGGATTTAAAGAAAGCGGAGCCGGATTATACAATTTAGACGCAGACGGAGGAAATTATTTTAGAAGCGCGGCAAGAGCCGGAGCCGCAATAGATTATGAGAAAGATATATGGATATTGTATGCGAATGCCGAAGGGAAATATATTATGTCGGGAACACAGCCCGAAATAGTGAGCAAATTCGAAAATACGGGAGTAAGTTTTAACAGCAGAGGAAGCGAAGAAGGAAAAATATCACTGGGAATAGGAATGGGCGCTGAAGCGGAGATAGCGCTGAATTGGAAAATATTTGTAAACGGCAAATATTATACCGGCGAAAGATATGAGAATTTGTACGGAAATGCGGGCATAAGATATTTATTTGGAAATAAGAGCAGAGTTTTTGATAAAAATAAAGACGCGGAAAAGAAATTTAGCGCAGCAAAAAAACTTTACAATAAAGGCCAATATTTGCGCACCACGGATATGCTTTCGGAAATAATGGTTTCTTATCCCGATTTTATCCCGCCGGCGCGTTTGCATGCAAAGATACAAAGCGATATGGATAAGATGTCGGAGTCAAGAGAAGAATCTGATTTTTCTAAACTTACATATGCAAAAGGATATTGCGCTTATTACAGAGCCGAATACAATATTGCTTTGGCCGAGTGGAAAAAGTATATTCAGTTTGCCGGCAGAAATGATGAGATAAACGAGTATATAGACAAAATAAACAGCGTGCTAAAACTTAAAGAGCTTATTGAGCGCGAAGCGGAATTCGCCGCAAGAGCCGAAGAAATGCTTAATGCGGGGATTGAAAAGTATAATGCGTCAAAATGGGTGCTTTGCATTAAAGATATGGAAGCATTGCAGAAATTTGTAACAACAAACAAATTCTCGCAAACGGAAGAATACTACAATAAAGCAAAAGAGTACATAGATCTGTCGGTCAAAGAATTGACTAAGGCGGTAAACACGGGGAAAAAAGAAAAACCAAAAGAACCTGAACCTGAAGTTGAAAAGAAACCCGAGATCGACGAAGCCGAAGCCGACAAGAAATACAATGAAGGACTTGTGCTTTATGCGCAGGGAAAATACCTTGAAGCGGAACGCATGTGGGAATACACATTAAGACTAAACCCAAATCATCAAAAAGCAAAAATAGCCCTGAGCAAACTGCGCAGCAGCGGACAGCTTGAGGAATAATTTAACGGCAATAAGGAATTGCCTTCTGAGCGCGGCTGAGAAACAAAAAAAGGCTGTTATATAAACTTTGAAAGTAGACTGTTTTAAAATTTGAAAATAGACTATCCGCACAATCATTACTTCACAGCTTGTTGCTGCGATGTAAGATCAAATTGCCTAAAAATAAAGACCTTTTAAATATTGATTTTTAACTTTTGAATATCCATCAATTCGTCTTCTCTCCAAAACCGTAACTTGCTAAATTCCCTGGTTAACACATAAATCCCGATTTCTACATGGTCGCAGGGATTTACTCCGTTAACTTTTATCTTTAAAGTATTCAAGGATATATTTCCGTAACTGTCTGCTCTTCTTGTATGTTTTATCGTGAATATATCTCTGTTTGAAATAAAACCTGACTTGGCCCTTTTGTTGACCATCTATACTTTTAGGCAATTTACAATTTTTTCGGTTTCAGCGTCAATTTGAGGTTGGGCAATGTATTCTTTGTCGTAGATTTGAATTATTCCCGTTTTTATAGGCTCTAATTTTTGAACAAATTTTTTAATGCTTAGCTTTGTTTTGTCGCTTATCGCTAACGCTGCAAAACATATCGTCAAGTGCGCTTCTATGCTGTCCCTCGTCTGATGAAATATCGGTCTTACTTGCAAATCTGGCTGACGTACCCTTGACATGGTTTTTTTGCGGCAATCGCGGGCTTGTTTTGCCTTGTTTTACAAATGGAATATATATATAATGTACTTATGTTTAGTTAAAATTTCTGAAAAATTAAAACCAGAGGGAAAAGTATGAAAAAAATTATCTTTGTTTTGGCTGCGGTTTTAGCTTGCAGTTTTGCGATTGCGGCATGTTCGTACGATAAGAAAAGCAGGAAGAGTATGAACGCTGTTACCATTGAGGTCACGCCTTCCTCAATAAACCACATAACCGCTAGCAGCAATACGTATGTTTTGACCGCGCAGGTTTACAATAAAGGTATTTTGCAGCCCGATACGGCGGTCAGCTGGACAGTAAATCCGTCAAATTTCGGCGCATGCGTTCCTGTTAATGGAGTTTCCACGGTTTTTACTGCCGATACTTCTATGACTGGACAGGGAACGATCATTGCTTCTTATAACGGCACAGATTCTTCGTCCGTTCAATTCTCCATAAATGAAGATTTACCAGATTCAACGCCTTCCATAAGATTTTTGTTTAAAGATAATTTAAATGATCCGAATATAAAATGGGCTTTTGATGTGTTTGGAGATTGGCAATGGTATCCGTCAGGTTATGTTGATTCAAGAACTCCCCAATATCCTACGACTTCCGATCTTTTAGTAGAAGGCGCAGCTGCAGGGATTAGCGGTATAGACGAAGATCCGTTATCCGTGGTAAGGATCACTTTTAAAAAAGGAACATGGAGTTCGGATAATTATGCCGGAATGACTTTCGGTTTTATTAATAATGAAAATTTATCTTCTTATACCAAGATATATTTCCATTTAAAAGGAGAAAACGGGGGAGAAAAAGTCGTTATCAGACCTATAAATCCCAACAATAACATCGACGGCGAAGAGGCTATTACCGTAAATTCCGCATGGACTCCGTATATGCGTCCGTTTTCAGGGACATCGGATCAGGCGGCTGTTTTTAATGTATTTTTTAAAGAGAGCGACGGAAGCGCCGACGGTTCAAAAGTATATGTTGATTATATTTATTTGGAAAAATAATTTAAAGATTTGAAAAAGCCGTAAGGATAAAATACGCATGTTTTTCAGGGTGTGTTGTCCGCTGCGCCGCTAGGGTGTGTGGACACATATAATGCGCATGCGTTTGGCCAAAACAAGCCCAAATGCAAGGCGCGGCGACGAAGCAATAGTGGAGCTATTGATAGGAGCCGCAACACGGCAGTTGGGATTGTTTTGGCCAAACCCTACGGGCTGCGGCAGCTTTTCGGTAAATTTTATTTTTTTTGCTTCGCAGATACGTCTCTGTATCCTTGTCGCAAAAAAACTAAAATTTCCTCAAAAATCTTAGCAGCGCATGCGCGTTATATGTGTCCACACACCTTAGAGAACGTTTTTGCAAAAAACTGAGTTGACAAACAAATATTTGTTTTATAACATAAAGCAGGGTCTGCAGAGCGTGTGTACTTTGATTTACGTTTTACGTTTCATGCAGATAAAAAAACAGACGTTTTAAACGCGTCTGAAAAAAATTATGGAGGTAAAGTAAATGAGAAGATTGTTAGCTTTTCTTGTAGTGGCAGTATTTGTAGCGGCGGCGGCATCGCCGGCATTTGCGCAGTTTTCGCATGTTTCTTCTTCGACAAAGACTGCGAAAGTAGAATTTACGGGAACAGGAGTATTTGCCTGGACGGTAGATTTGTTTGATATCGCAGGCGATGCTCCGGCGACGGAGTTTACATGGGTTGGCGGGGCGACCAAACCGACCGGATGGGCGACGTCTACGCAGTATGCAGTCATTACTACGACAATAACGCAGACGGGAGCCGGAATTCAGGTGTATACGGACAACCAAAATGGAACAACCTATCAATTTACGGGTTCTTCTACAGCTGTAGCAAATGCGGGATTGGTTGCAAGAACAGCGACTAATAATAATCCATTGCCTATGGCGTGGTCAATGAAAGAAGTTAAGATATCAACAACTGTCGTAAATCCTATTTCGTCCGATGATGCCGTAAAGTTTGCCAGCTGCTATTTTAAAGATAAAAACGGTCCTTCCAGCGGCGACTCGACAAAGCTGACCAACGGAGAAGCATATGCCACCATATTGAACACCGGCGGCATGAAGTACGGCGGAGGTGACGGAGAAAGAGGCGGAAGCCCGAGCGGGACGTTTTATATGTATATCGGAGCTGATTTTGCAACAGCCTCAACTCCTATGGAATACGGAACCGACACTTTGACTTTTGAAGGATATACCGAATAATACTTGTTTTGAAGCGGGGGGCTTAAGCCTCCCGCTTCAAAAGTTTACGGATAAGGGAATGAAAAAAATACTGGCAGCGCATGCACGTTATATATGTCGACAGACTCTTGTTTTAAGTATTATTTTGTTTTTTACCGCATATTCATATGCCGGTTTGATAATTAATCCGGCAAGAAGCGAGATCGTTATTGAAAAAGAGTCGTCGTTTGAAGGCGTATACAGCGTTGAAAACAGCCTTGACAAGACCGTGGAAGTTACGGTAACAGCTAAAAACTGGAATAATTCACAGGAAAATAAAGGCGTTGACATAAGCGATTGGCTTACGGTCGATAATTATTCGTTTAAATTAGAGCCCCGCAGCAAAAGAGACGTGAACTATACGGTAAGGTCAAAAAATTTTCAAGGCTCTTTATCGGGAATGATTTCTTTTACGATAAGATCTCCGGACTACGGCGGAATAAACCTTATGACAAGCGTTCCGGTTTATATGACTATAAACGGTACGCAGAATATATCTTTCGCAATTGAAAAACTTGTTATAAGCAACAAGAGAATTCGGCTTAATAATGATGAAAATAAAGAAATTTCCGTGGAATATTCCGTTAAAAACGACGGTAATGTTTACATACGGCCTGCGGGAAACGCAACTGTCTTAAAAAATAAAAAAGTTGTAAAAAAATATACGATCCAAGAGCAAAGTCCCGTTTATCCGGGTTTGGAGAGGGGGTTTTACGAGCATGTACAATCTCTTCCCCAAGGCAAATACGTGCTGAATATTTCTTTGAGCGCTTTGAATAAAACCGTTGAAAAAAGTATTCAATTCAGAGTAAATAAATACGGGGACGTGTCTTATTAAAATGAGAAAAACGCTTGTAATTTTATTTATGGTTTTTGCGGTCCCAAACATTTTTGCCGCCGACAATATGGGCAGAAACGTTTACTCTATTTACACTGAAAATTTTAACGGAATAAAAACCGACTGGTGGAGATGGACAGGGTCTCCTGATAATGCCGTGGATAATACGGTTTTGAATATATGGTATGACGGAGGAGATTATGTAGATGTTTCCGATCCGCCTTTGGAGTATGCGTCTCCTTTAGATTCAAAAGACGGAAATCAGTATTACCGTATTACTTCAAACGGGAGCGCTAATGCAAGCGCATACTCCGGCTGGTGTTTTACCTTTGTTTCCGGAAGTTCTAGTACAAAAGCGGACGCTTACAGGAATATGTACGTTTATACCGGAGGAACAATAGAGTTTTGGGCAAGATCTAATACTCCCGCCGTAGAGCAATATCAGGTAGGTTTTACTATGTTTGTTACTTATGGCAGCGGAGACAGAACTGTGTCTCTTGGTTCCAGGGGGTTTACCGCGAATGGCCAATGGCAAAAAGTCGTTATCCCGTTATCGCTTCTAAACGCTACTATAACAAGTATAAAAAACCCTTTTCTTATGACGACAAACCGCGTTACCGGCGTTCTTGATATTGACGGCATAGTTTGGAAAATGCCAGGTTCGGGCACTTTTAGCGTAAACATATATAATATTTCCGACAATTCTCCCGCATCCCAGGTTACATGGGATCCCGCTCTTATAGGCCAAGGCTGGCAGGCCGCGCAGCAGTATTTTGAATTGGATCTGGACAGTATGCCCGACGACAATTGGGCTATACAGATTTACACTCATAATACGAATGCGTCGGCAAACCCTCAATTTACGGGCAGCATGACGTCTTCAATGGCTTCTGGTATGGTAGATTCCTCGGACACAACAAAGATGCTTCCTATGTGCTGGCGCGTGACGGATAAACTTTTGCCTTACGCGGGGACCGGCATAGGAGATGATTACGATAAAACGCTTGTCATAGGCGCAAACAGCGGAGGCATGTATGATGCCGGCAGCGATGATCCGGGTACAGCCGGCTATTACTGTTGGTTTGCCTTTAAAGACTATGCCATGTTTGGTATGGGAGATCCCGACGTTACAAACGGCGCGGATTATGTGAGAGTATGGGATAAAAGGGGTTTTCATTCGGCGGCCGGCGACGTAAATTACTGGGGCATGTCTCCGGGCGGTATGTATAAAAACATGATTTTGCCGAGAATTTATTTAGGCGCAAATTTCGACGCTGCGTTCACGCCTAACATTTATGAAACAAATTCTATTGTAATAGAGTTATTCTATGAATAAAATTGTTTTCAGGCTTACATCATTTGTTTTATTTGCCTTTTTGCTTGCGGGCTTTTGCGCCGAAAAAAGCTTTGCCGACGACCCTGTAAGGAAAGAGAAGTTTAAGGCTTTTGTGATGTTTAGCGGAACGACGACCGTGTTGATCAATCATGCCGATATAAACAGAGTGTCAGTCAATATGCGTTTGCTTGTTGCCGTCGGGACCGTTACTTTGTCCGGCGGTTCTTTGGAAATAGACTCTATGGCCATAGAATATTATACCGATAATGACGCAAGCGTTAAAACTTCAAGCGCTGCTTACAAAAATATATCGGCCGGCGCATATAGTTTTGAAACGGAACCGGTTTCCGTCGACGTGAATGCCGGAGATATTTATTACAGAATTTTAGCCGGCGCAAAAGACGGCTCTTTCGGATATTATCCGAGCAGCTATTCTTATGTTGCCGCGGGACTTTACCAGACGGAATCTCTAAGCGTAGGCTCATCCGGAAATATTTTGGTGATGCAAAGCGGTTATCAGACAAGAGGCGATTCAAATATAGTGTTTTCAGACGATCCTCTCCGCGGCAGTATGCAGTTTTCCATAAAAGAGCTTTATCCGGATGATTCCTCTATACCTGCGGCGGGTAATTTTAAACCTCTGATAACATATTATTTTTATCCGGAAAACTTTACCGCCAGCCGGTCTCATATGCCTTCCATCACTCTTTATTACGGCGATCTTCCTAAAAATAACAACAATATAGAAGTCAGGTGGTGGGATGACAGCGCTTCAAAATGGGTGAAGGTTAATTCGGAAAACAATACGGACAGAAGGACGGTTACGCTTCATCTTTCCGGCACAGGCACCGGATTCGGATATTATGCCGTACTTGATAGAATTAAGCTGAAAGATAATGATTACAGACCTTTAAACAGATCGTTTATGCCGGGTGAATCCATAGAGTTCAGAAACCTTTCCGAAGGCGATACCGTAACCATATACAACCTGAGAGGAAAAAAGGTCATGACGCTTTCACGGCCTGACGCAAGCGGCAGAATTATATGGAACGGCAGG
>WRNH01000062.1 GCA_009776745.1 Endomicrobiia bacterium
TGTNTTTTCAGTGTCGTCATTGCGGCCCCCGAGCCGCAATCTCGTCGTGAACCATAGATTGCGGGTCAAGCCCGCAATGACAAAAGCGGGGTTTTTAGAGAGACCCAAAGGGGAAAAGCAATGAAAGGTTTAGCAATAGGTTTGCTGGTTTTATTTTTAGCGGGCGTTTTCGGAGCGATATCAATTTATAATTCGCTTATAAAATTGAATGAAAATGTTGCGGGAAAATGGAGCCAAATCGACAACCAACTGCAAAGAAGAAGCGATCTTATACCGAATCTTGTGAATACGGTAAAAGGTTATGCCGCGCACGAGCAAACGGCAATAGACACCGTGACTGAAGCCAGAACAAAGCTTGCAGGCGCAGCCGGACCGGAAGCAAAAAGCGCGGCTTACAATGAATTGTCCGGCGCGATAAGCCGTCTTCTCGTAGTCGTTGAAAACTATCCGGATTTAAAAGCCGATAAAGCTTTTACGGGGCTTATGGATGAATTGTCGGGAACTGAAAACCGTATTGCCGCAGCCCGCAGAGATTATAATGATTCGGTGCAGATGTTTAATACGAAGATACGCACGTTTCCTTCGAGAATTTTTGCCGATATGCTTGCTTTTACGGCAAAAGAATATTTTAAGGCTGAAGAAAGCGCCGCGGCGCTGCCGCAGGTGAGTTTTTAACGGCAAAGGAGATTATGCGGCTGAAGATATAATACCGCAATAATGAATTTTTTTAATTTCATAAAAAATCATAAAACGATATTTTCGCTTTGTTTTTTTATAATGCTGGCCGTTATTGTGTACGGCAAAAGCGTTAAGTATGATTTTGTGCATTTTGACGACGATGTTCTTATATTGAATAATTACGAATATATTTCGGATTATAAAAATATTCCGAAATTTTTTTTAAATTCCGTTTTTTGTTCAAATGCCGATGACGATAATTTTTACAGGCCCGTATTGACTCTTTCTTTTTTAATAAACGCAATGATATCCGGCAAAGAGCCGTATATCTATCACGCGACAAATGTTTTTCTTCACATCGTCAGCATAGTTTTGATCTACATTTTTTTCAGGAAATTAAGCTTCGACGGAATTTGTTTATTTTTATTTATGTCATTGTTTGCCGTACATCCGGCGTTTACGCACGCGGTCGCATGGATCCCGGGGAGAAATGACGTCCTTCTTGCAATTTTCATAATATCATCGCTGATTATTTTATTCGATTATTTTAAAAATACGCAAAAACAAAATTTGAGATTAGCCGTATTTTACATTATGTTTGCCGCGGCTTTATTTACAAAAGAAAATGCGGCTGTAATGATTATTGCGGTTCCTGTTTTTATGTTTTTATTTTGCGCAAATGTTTCAAAAAAAGATTATATAACCGTAATTTGCGTGATGTTTTTCCTGTCAGCCGCATATGCTGTTCTTAGAAAAGCGGCGCTTGGAAATCCGCCGGTAAAAGAACTGGACTTTATTTATGTGCTGCAATCTATCCTTGTTTATTTCGAATGCCTGGTTATTCCTTACAGAATATATTTATTTCCGGATAAAGCCGATGTCAATATCATAACGGCAATATCTTTTATTATTATTTTGATTCCTTTTGCCGCGTCATTCTTTTTTGGAATAGGCAGAAAAAAAGTTCTTTTGTTCGGAGCTTTTTGGTTTTTGGCTTTTTTGCTGCCGGTTTTCATGGGAGCAAGTTATATTCTTACGCACAGAATATATTTTGTTTCCCTTGGCGGAGGATTTATATTCCTTGAATTTTTTACTTCGCTGGCCGTAAAGATGCGATTTTTAAAAAAGTATATTGTTTTTCTTAACTTGGCTTTAGTCGTTATTTTTGCTTTTTCCGCGTATATTCATGTTAACAGTTTTAAAAATCAGGAAGTTTTTTTGATGAACGCAGACATTGAACATCCGGGATCCGAAGCGCTGATACTTATGCACGCAAGATATTATGCGGAACAAGGCCGGCTTGACAAGGCAAAAAAAGAATTGTCGAAAATTATAAGCAAAGACGGATCATATAGCGAAACATATTTGGAAATATTAGGTTATGTGTATGCCCTTGAAGGCGAATATGATAAAGCGGCGGCGGTATTTGAGCATTTGCATAAACAGGTTCCGCTAAATGCCGCTGCGGTTTTGCATTTAAGCGAAATATATTTTTTAAAAGAAGAGTACCAAAAAGCTTTATATTATGCGGGTATGCTGGTATCAATGTCAAAAGGAAATAAAACATATATAAAGCAATATGATAAAATTAAGTCGTCTGCCGAAAAATATGAAAATACCGATTTGAAATAATGTGAAAATTTTTAATTTTGCCGGAACGCATAAAACAAAATGTAAGTTAAACAAAAATTTGCAGGGATGATTTCAAAATGAAAAATGAAAAATTAAAAACGTTTGTGTTTAGGATATGCCGGAACGCGCTATTATGTTTTCGCTTTGCGAAAACATATAAATCCTTGATCCTTAATTTTTCATTTTTAATTTTTTGTTATATGCCGCTTTCTGCGGAAATAAATATTCCGTCTAAACCGTATAACAGTATTTACGTTCAGGATTATGCCGGCGTATTAAGCGCCGATATATCGGACAAAATCAATACGGACAGCGAATGGCTCGAAAAAAATTCCAAAGCGCAGATAGCTGTCGTTACCGTGAACTCTTTAGACGGCGCGCTTATAGAAGATTTTTCTTTGGAAATTTTGAGAGAGTGGGGGATCGGGGACAGGGAGCTTAATAACGGCGTTCTTATTTTGGTCGCCGTCGGAGACAGAGAGTCCAGAATAGAAGTAGGATACGGTTTGGAAGGCGCTTTGACAGACGCAAAAACAGGAAGAATTCAGGATGAGTATATGCTGCCGTATTTCAGGGAAGGAAAATACGGCGAAGGCATAATTAACGGATATATAGCCGTTTTATCCGAAGTTTTAAAAGAATATAACCTTCAGTATGAAAATTCAGGCGAGCCGGTTAAACCCGGGTCAGATGAAGAAATTCCTTTGGGCATTAAAATATTTTTTCTGCTGTTTTTTATAATGTTTATAATTGTCGCAGTAAAAGGAAATAAAAACGGGCGCGGCGGCGGAAGAGGCAGAGGCGGCGGGACTTACAGAAGCGGCGGCGGTTTCAGAAGCGGATCTTCTTCGGGCGGCGGCAGAAGCAGTTTCGGCGGAGGCAGCGGCGGAGGCGGAGGATCAAGCAGAAAATGGTGAGCGGATGTATGCATAAACCAGCTATGGCTGTTAGCCGTTGGTATTGCAGCTATTTTTGTTACGGTTATTGTTATCCATGCTTCGCAGGCGTCTCTCAGCTTAGAATTGCATTAAAATATTGAATTTAGTACAATAATAAACCTGTAACTTTGCTCTATGCTTTGACATGGGGCTAAACCTTTAAAAAATTTCTTAAAGGAAATCCAGAAAGGAGGTGTAAAACGTATGAATTATGAAAGCACATTTATTTGTTCCCCCGAGCTGCCTGCGGAAAAAGTAGAAGAACTTACCGGAAAAGTATCAAAAATCATTGAAACTGCTAAAGGAAGCGTTAAGACAGTTCAGCAGCTTGGCAAGAAAAGACTTGCTTATCCTATTAACAAGTTCCGTGAAGGAAGCTATGTTTATATGGAATTGAACGGCAGCGGCGAAATGGTTTCGGCTATTGAAAACTTTTTCAAACTTAACGACGGAGTTATAAGATTCCTTACGGTTAAAGTTGAAAAGAAAAAAGTTGTCGCAAAACCCGCTCCGAAAGCAGCTGAAGCCACGGCGGCGCCGGAGGAGGTAAAGAAAGATGAACCAACAACAGAGCAGCCTGCGCTTGCCTGAGCAAAACAGCGTAATACTTGTCGGCAGACTTACAAGAGATCCTGAGCTTCGCCGTACTTCTACGGGGAAAGCTGTGTGTTCTTTTGATATAGCCATAGGCAGAAGGTTTAAAGATCAGGCCACCGGCGAATGGAAAGACGCGGATCCTACTTTTGTACCGGTAATTGTCTGGGGAGATCAGGCCGAAAGATGCGGCGAACGTTTAAAAAAAGGCGTTCCGGTGCATGTTGAAGGAAGGCTTCAGACAAACAAATGGGAAGGAAATGACGGGCAAAAAAGAAGCCGTCTTGAAGTTATAGCTTCAAGAGTGCAGTTTTTGTCAATAGTAAAACAGGAAGCCGCGATAGGCGCGAAACAGTCTTCCGAAGATTCCGATTATGCGCCTTCAACGCCAAATGTTTCTGGCGAAGAAGATGAAGATATACCGTTTTAAAAAGGCAGAGTGAAATATTGAGAGCGGAGATAATGAGTTTGCGCCGCCGAATTTAGACATTCGGGGATAAACTCCGTATCTTCATTCCTCATTATCCGCTCTGCAGCCAAAAGGAGAAAAATAATGGCATTTATAAAGAAATCCGCGGGACACGGCGGAAAACCGGGAGCAGACGGCGCTCCGCGTCCGGGCGGAAAGTTCAAAAAAGGCGGACCCATAAGAAAAAAAGTTTGCCGTTTTTGCGCTGATAAAGTTGAAATAGATTATAAGAATTTGAGTTTGCTGCGCGCTTTTATAACCGAAAAAGGAAAAATTCTTTCGGGACGCGTAACAGGCACATGCGCAAAGCATCAGAGAGAGCTTGATACGGCAATTAAAAGAGCGAGAATGTTGGCGCTCATACCGTTTGCGCTTAACTGACCGCCTGCGGTCAACCTCTAATTCCCTTTCGCTTGCGAAGGGGGCGGACGAGGGTATACGCCTCAGACGGGATAGTCGCTTAAAAGTATAGATGTCCACAAAGGCAGTGCACGGAGGAAAAACAATGAAAGTTATATTAAGGTCTGACATTACCAATGTCGGCCGTCAAGGCGAGATAAAAGAAGTTTCGGCGGGTTTTGCCAGAAACTATCTTGTGCCTCAGAACCTTGCGATGGAAGCTACTCCCAATAATATGAAAATATGGGAAAGAGAAAAAATAAAGCTTGAAAAGCAGAGAGAAGAAATAATAAATAAAGCCAAAGAAGTTGCCGTGAGCATGGAAGCGGCCGAATTCAGCGCGAAAGTCAAAATCGGCGATAACGGCAAAGTTTTCGGTTCGGTCACGACTTCAAATATAGCCAAACTTTTTGAAGAACAGGGCTTTGAAATAAACAAAAGAGACATTCTTCTTTCAAACAGCATAAAAGAACTCGGAAATTATGAAATAAACGTAAGGCTTCATCCTGAAGTCGTCGCGAAAATAAAACTTTCCGTGTTAAGCGAGAAAGAATAAACGGCAGGTAAGAGAGGAAAGGTAAAAGGTAATAAGGTCGGGAACTTGTTATCTTTTACCTGTTACCTTTTACTTCATTTTTATGGCAACTAACCAAACTATCATTGAAAAAGTACCGCCGCAGGCTATAGACGCGGAAATGGCCGTAATAGGCGCTATGCTTATTGAAAAAGAAGCCATAACCAAAGCTATAGACATAATAAGCGAAAACGATTTCTATAAAGAAGTTCACAGGCAGATTTTTGTCACGGCGCGCGATCTGTATTTGGAAAACCAGCCTGTTGACATAATCACGCTTTCCGACAGGCTCAAAAAAAACGGAATGTTCGCCGAGGCCGGCGGAGCGTCTTATCTGACTTCGCTTATCGATTCCGTCCAGACTGCCGCAAATGTCGAACATTATGCCAACATTATCCGCGATAAATCCATTCTCAGACAGCTTGTAAATACCGGTTCAAACATTGTCAGCGAAGCGTTTAACGAAAAATATCCTCCTTACGAAGTATTAGATAAAGCTCAGGCGGATTTATTTAATATTTCGCAAAAAAATAATAACAAGGGTTTTTCAAAAGTTGCCGAACTTGTAAGGCCGACGCTTAAAAATCTTGAAAAACTTCATTCCGACAAAAAAGATATTCCCGGCCTTCGTACCGGATTTACGGATTTAGACGGCATGACCGCCGGACTTCAGCCTTCCGAACTTATAATTCTTGCCGCGCGCCCTTCAATGGGAAAAACTTCTTTTGCATTAAATATCGCCGAACACGTCGCCTTGGAAGAAAAAAAGTCCGTCGCGATATTTTCGCTTGAAATGTCAAGAGAACTTTTGATGATGAGGTTTTTGGCTTCTTTGTCGCGCGTTAACGCGCATAATCTCAGGAAAGGAAGATTTCAGCCGGCAGATTGGAGCAGGCTTACGACTGCGGCGCAAAAAATTTCCGAATCTCCGATTTATATCGACGACAGCTCCGATATCAGTGTTGTGGAATTGCGCGCCAGGGCAAGAAGGCTTGCCACGGAACTTGAAGCAAAAAAAACTCCTTTGGCTTTAATTTTGATAGACTATATACAAATTATGCGCGGTTCAGGCAGAAATATGGAATCGCGTCAATTGGAAGTCGCCGAGATCTCAAGATCTCTTAAAGGTTTGGCGAGGGATTTGAAGATTCCCGTGGTGGCATTGTCACAGCTTTCAAGAAAAACCGAAGATCGCGGAAGAAAAGATAACAGACCGCAGCTTTCCGATTTGAGAGATTCCGGCGCCATCGAACAGGATGCAGACGTCGTGGCGTTTATACACAGAGAAGGATACTATAATAAAACCGATCCGGACGTAAAAAATTCCGCGACAGTCATAATCGGCAAACAAAGAAACGGTCCCGTCGGGGAAGTTGAACTTGTATTTGAAAGCGAATTTACAAAATTTTCAGATAAAACGATGATACAGGATAATTATCAATGAAAACAAAACCGCCCGCAGCAGTTTCAACCGTAAGAAGACAGCCGGTATTTTTTCGCCAAAACTGGGTTGAAGTCGACAAAAGCGATTTCCACTTTAACCTGAAAAAAATCAAAGAGTATTTAGCAAAAGACACAAAAATTCTTCCCGTGATAAAAGCAAACGCTTACGGCCACGGCGGCGTCGCGCTTGCCAAAGAAGCGCAGAAGGCCGGCGTTTACAGCATAGGCGTATCGTCGCTTGAGGAAGGAATACAGTTCCGCGAAGCCGGAATTAAAAGCAATATTTTGGTTTTGGGAAGCATATTTCCGCTGTCAAATCTTTCCGTAGCCGTCGCTCATTCTTTGACGCCGACTGTTTCAAGCATTGCGGGAGTTACTGCTCTGGAGGATCTTGCTGTCAAAATAAATAAGAAGCTTAACTTTCATCTTGAAATAGATACCGGCATGGGCAGAGTAGGCGCGCTTCCGGATGCGGCATTTGCGATAATCCAAAAAATCGCGCAGACTCCGGAAATTTCAATGGACGGAATGTACACTCATTTTTCAGTCGCCGATACTGATCCGGTTTTTACCCGTAAGCAGCTTGAGGCTTTTTTAAAAGTTGTAAAATACGCAAAAACCGTCTGCGGATTAAAGTTTATATCCCACGCGGCAAATTCTGCGGCATTGTTCAGAGATAAGAGAACGCATCTTGATATGGTGCGTCCCGGAATAAGCCTTTACGGGCTGAGCCCGTTCAGAAATGCGGAAAGGTTTATGAAACTTAAACCCGTGCTTTCGTGGAAGACAAAAATTATTTTTATGAAAAGAGTTCCTTCAGGCTACAGCGTGAGTTACGGAAGGACTTATGTTACAAATAAAGCTTCGGTTATTGCCACTATTCCCGTAGGTTATGCCGACGGATATAACAGGCTTTTATCGAACAAAGGCGATGTTTTGGTACGCGGAAAACGCTGTCCTATTGCCGGAAGAGTTACCATGGATATGACGATGATAGACGTGACCGGAGTTAAAGGCGTATCTTTGGGCGACGAAGCGGTATTGATAGGCGCTCAGGGCAAAGAACAGATCAAAGCCGACGAGTTCGCAAAAATACAGGATACCATAAATTATGAGGTAACGTGCGCGATATCTCCGCGCGTACCGAGGATAGTCGTTTAAAGGCAATTACGGGCATCTCTAAAAACCCTGTTTGTCCCGAAATTTGTTATCGGGAATCCGCGTTGCTTTTTTATCGACGACAACAGCAAATATGGGTTCCCGTTTTCACGGGAATGACCGACGTAGGCAGGGTTATTAGAGAGACCCTTACTTATTAAAAAAATTATGGCTAACGAAAATATAGTAAAAATTGCAAAAGCAAGAAAATTCGCGAGAAAAACCTTTCAGGCGCAGAAAGATACTTTTTATTCCGTGCTTGAAGGCGTGGGTTTGGCTGCGGCGATGACTTTGGAAACTTTTAAGTGGATATTAAAAGGCGAGATCGGCGTAAAAAATACGGTTTCCCAGATGGTTGAAGTCGGATGGAGATCTATGCCCATAATATTGCTTACGTCTTTTTTTACGGGCATGGTTTTGGCTTTACAGGTCGGATCTTCGACAAGCAATCTGTTTAACGAACCTATATATGTCGGGACAATAACCGGTTTTTCTTTGGTTATAGAGCTTGGACCCGTGCTTACGGCAATAGTGATAACCGGCAGGGTCGGCGCGGCGATTACCGCGGAGCTTGGGACAATGAAGGTTACGGAACAGCTTGACGCATTGTGCACATTAGGGACAAATCCGGTAAAGTATCTTGCGGTTCCGCGTTTCCTGTCGCTTTGTCTTATGCTTCCCCTTCTTACGGCCGTCGCAAATATCGTCGGAATATACGGCGGTATGGTTGTGACAGTCAATACATGGGATGTTTCTACTACTACTTATTGGGGCGATGTTCTTGATTTTATGGAAACAAGCACGTTTATGCACGGTTTTATAAAATCGTATTTTTTTGCATTTATAATCGCGGTTGTTTCGTGCCATAAAGGTTTTACGACAAGCGGCGGAGCGGAAGGCGTCGGAAAAGCTACGACAAGCTGCGTTATGATGTCGATGGTATTTATTTTGATTTCGGATTATTTTTTGACGGAATTGCTGGTGTCGCTGGGCATAAAATAGATGACAGCGGCGGCAAGAACGGCAATTAAAGCGGGAAGAGATAATTTTAGAGACTTTAAGGACTTTAAAGTCCTTTAAAGCCGTTGTAGTAAAAAGAAACAAAAAAATATAGAATATACGGGAAGTTTACCGGATGATAAAAGTAAGAAATCTTAATAAGTCTTTCGGAAGAAAACATGTCCTTCGCGGCATAAATTTAGACGTAAATGACGGCGAAACGCTTGTTATTATCGGCGCGTCAGGCACGGGCAAAAGCATTTTGCTGAAAAATATGGTCGGTCTTGTAAAACCGACTTCGGGCTCAATAACGATAGACGGCGTCGAGATAACGAATTGTTCTTCCGGCTCACTTCAGGGATGCCAGAAGAAGCTCGGATACGTTTTTCAGGAAGCGGCGCTGTTTGATTCTCTTACAATAGAAGAAAATGTCGCGTTCGGGCTTAAAAATCTTACGAAATTCAATGATGAAGAGATCTCAAAAAGAGTTAAGCAGTGTCTTAACATGGTAGATTTGAAAAATGTTGAGAGCCTTAAGCCTTCCGAACTTTCCGGAGGCATGAAAAAAAGAGCGGGACTTGCAAGGGCGATCGCATATCAGCCGAAATATATTTTTTACGACGAGCCTACTACGGGGCTTGATCCCATAATGACGGATGTCATCAGCGATTTAATTATAAATATGAGGAAGCACTTGAAAGCCACTTCAATAGCGGTCACGCATGATATGAGGTCTGCGTATAAAATTGCCGACAGAATAATGATGCTTTATCAGGGAGAAGTGATCTTTACCGGCACTCCGCAAGAAATAAAAAATACGGATAATCCGGTTGTCAGGCAGTTTGTAGAGGGTTCAAGCCAGGGGCCGATCCAGACGGACAGAACATTTGAAATGGAGAGATATGAACAATAAAGTTAAGCTCGGAATTTTTGTAGTTATAGGGCTGCTTGCGATATTTGTTTCAATAATCGCGGTCGGAAGTTTTTCTTTCGGCAAAAAATATAAAGTTTACGTTTTGTTTAATAATACTTCGGGGCTTCTCAAAAAAGCAAAGGTTAAAATCGCCGGCGTAGATATAGGCGTTTTAAAGGGCATTGACCTGCACGGAAGCAAAGCGCGGCTTTGTCTGTCTATTGACGAAGACATTGTTTTGTATGAGAATGCCGAGGCCAGCATAGTTTCGATGGGCATAATCGGTACAAAATATATAGAGATATATCCCGGCGATCCGTCGCTCCCCAGAGTTAAAAACGGCGATACCATATCAAAGAGCGAGACGGGTTCTCTCGAGGAAACTCTGGGCAAAATTTCCGATAAAATAAATACGGCGCTCGATTCGATAGGAAGAGACGGCAAAAACGGCGACATGATCGATAATCTTTCCGCTTCCATACGCGATTTGAAATCCGTAATGAATAATATTGCAAACCAAAACGCGAAGATCGCCTCCGCGATAGGCAATATAGATAAATTTGCGTACAATATAAATGAATTCGCCGCAAATCTTGCTGATATTACCGTGCAGAATAAACAGGATATAAGAGACGCGGTCGCCGGCATGAAAGAAATGGTAAATAAGATGGACGCGCTTATTGCCAAAGTGTATAACGGCGACGGTCCGATAGGAACTCTTATAAACGACGAAGATATGAGCCGCGAACTTAAAGAAACGGTTACAACTGCAAAAGAAACTTTGGCTTCCGCGAAAATTACGGTTGAAAGTTTGCAGGAAACCATAGGAAAGGCAAGCAAATTACGGCTAAGCTGGAACTACCTCGGAAGATACAATCTTAAAGATGAAAAGATGAGAAACGACCTCGGTATAAGCATAATGCCGTCTGACGATAAGTTTTATTATGTCGGGATCACGAACGTTGCCGAAGCCGGCGAAGTAAAAGACCAGGACGAAAAAGATTCCATTAATAAGCTTGAAGCTTTGCTTGGTTTCAGATTTGACAAGTTTGAAGTTTACGGCGGAGTTTTGCGCGGCAAAGCCGGCGGCGGAGTAGGATTTTCTTTCTTTGATCCCATATATGCTCCTTACAAGAGGCTGCAGGTTAACTTTAACGCATATAATTTCGGGAGGGACAAAAGAGGCCCCGAGATGGACTTGGGTTTAAGATTGGGATTTACAAAATGGCTTTATGCCGGAGTTATGGTAGAAGATGTGCTTTATAAAACGGCCGTTACGCCGTACTTGAAAATAGAAATAAACGATTCCGATCTTGCTGCGCTTTTGGGAATTATAAGCGTTGCCGCGATTGCATCCAGATAAATTAAGAATGAAAATTATTGAGCGCGCTTTGCGCGCAAATAAAACATTGAGGCTTTGCCGCTCTGAAATTCTTGATTCTTCATTTTTTAATTTTTAATTGTTACTATGAGATCCAAAACAAAAATAAAATTTTTATGTCAGCAGTGCGGACATGAATCGGCGCAGTGGCTCGGTAAATGTCCGGGGTGTAACTCTTGGAACAGCTTTACCGAAGAGAAATTTACTTCTTCGCCGGCAAAAGGCGCAGGCCCTTCCAGACAGCTTACCGGTTTTTCTTCCGGCGTTTTGAAACTTCAGGATATTTCAGTCAAAGATTTTAAAAGATACGCCACCGGCATAAAAGAGTTTGATAATATGATCGGCGGCGGAGTTGTGCCGGGCTCTCTTATTCTTTTGGGCGGAGCGCCAGGGATCGGGAAATCAACGCTTATGCTTCATGTGTCAGGCGCTTTAAGCGATATCGGGACGGTTTTGTATATATCCGGCGAGGAATCTTTGCCGCAGGTCAAAGCCAGAGCCGAACGCATGAAAGTAAAAAAAGGAAATATCTTTTTAGCTTCCGAAACAAACCTTCAAAATATCGTTGACGCCGTAGAAAAAACGGAACCAAAGTTTTTGATCGTCGACTCAATTCAGACTGTATATCATCCGGAACTTACCGGAGCGCCCGGCACTGTCGGGCAGGTAAGGGAATGCGCCGCCGAACTGCTTAGGATCGCAAAATCAAAAAATATCGCGGTGTTTTTGTTGGGGCACGTTACAAAAGAAGGGGATTTGGCCGGTCCGCGCGTTCTGGAGCATATAGTCGATACGGTTTTATATTTTGAAAACGAAAAACAGCATGTTTACAGAATTTTAAGAGCGTATAAAAACCGTTTCGGCCCGACAAGCGAGATAGGTATTTTTGAAATGAACGCTTCCGGACTTGTTGAAGTTTCAAATCCTTCGATTATTTTTTTGGGGGAAAGAAATATTAATGCTCCGGGAAATACGGTTACGGTTTCCGTTGAAGGAACAAGACCGCTGCTTCTGGAAGTTCAGGCTTTAACTGCAAGAACGAATTTCGGCATACCCAGAAGAATGGTTTCCGGCTATGACGCAAACCGCGTGACAATAATGATAGCCGTTCTTGAAAACATGCTTAGTCTGCCGCTTGAAATGCAGGACGTTTTTGTAAACATTGCCGGCGGCGTAAAAATCAAAGAAACTTCCGCGGATTTGGCGGCCGCGTGCGCTATCGTTTCAGCCAATTCCGGATTTATTTGTCCTAAAGATATGATAGTTTTCGGCGAAGTCGGCCTTGCCGGAGAAGTCCGTTCCGTATCTTTCCCTTCGGAAAGGCTTGCCGAAGCCGAGAAACTCGGCTTCAAAAAAGCGATCATCCCGAAAGGCAACCTGAAAAATTTAACTTACAGGGGAAAAATTGAAATTTTTGGCGTCCAAACGATTGAACAGGCAACAGCTAAAAGCAGGTGCTAAGTTTTTTAAGGACAGACTCTAAGAAAGCCTGTTTGAAACCTTTACGCATAATTAATATAATGAAAATATAAATTTAACGGATGTTTTGGGAGAAATAATGAGTATCAGATTTGTTACGGCGGGTGAGTCGCACGGTCGGGGGCTTGTGGTTATACTTGAAGGCATTCCGGCCGGTCTTACTGTAAATTCCGAAGATATAGACGTTGAACTTGCCAGAAGGCAGAAAGGTTTCGGCCGCGGGCAAAGAATGAAAATTGAAACCGATACGGTCAAAATACTGTCAGGTTTAAGGCATGCCAGGACATTGGGTTCGCCGATAGCATTGTATATTGAAAATAAAGACTGGGATAACTGGAAGGGGACCATGTCTCCCGCTTTGGATGATTTTGACGGCAATATGCTGCTTAAACCCCGTCCGGGACACGCGGATCTTGCAGGGTTTATGAAATACGGCGTCAGCGATTTCCGCGATATTTTGGAAAGAGCTTCCGCCAGAGAAACCGCCGCCAGAGTTGCCGCAGGAGCCGTTTGCAAAGAGCTTTTAAAAGAATTTGATATAAGTATCATTTCTTATACGCTGCAAATAGGAAAAGCCGCCGCTGATATGAGTAAAATTCCTCAGGATAAAATATGGCATAATACGGAGACATCTTATGTAAGATGTCCGGATGCCGGCGCGGGCAAAAAAATGATACAGCTGATAAAACAGGCTGCGTCTAAAGGCGATACTTTAGGAGGAAAATTCGCCGTAGCTGCTCATAATGTTCCGATAGGTTTGGGCAGCCATACGCAGTGGGATTTAAAATTGGACGGCAGGCTTGCGCAGAGTTTGATGTCCGTTCAGGCGATAAAAACGGTTGAGTTCGGAAGCGGAGTTAAGCTTGCTTCAACGCCAGGTTCGCTGTCGCACGACGAGATTTTTTATAATGATAAAAAAGGTTTTTACAGAAATACTAACAGGGCCGGCGGGATTGAAGGCGGCATGAGCAATGGCGAACCCATAGAAATAACTTGTACGATGAAAGCAATTCCTTCTTTGGTAAAGCCTTTGCGTTCCGTAAATATAAATACGAAAAAAGCCGCAAAAGCCGAAGCCGTAAGAAGCGATGTCTGTGCCGTTCCGGCAGCCGGCGTAGTCGCGGAAGCCGCAGTCGCTTTTGAACTTGCGAGAGCCATGAAAGAAAAATTCGGCGGAGATTGCATAGAAGATATGAAGAAGGCAATTGCAAATTACGAATCACGGATAAAAGCTGCTAAGGAGGCAATTGCGAATTACGAATAAACGGCGTGCATGTTTCGTTTTTTTGTTATTGTTGTTTATTTGCGGTTTGTAATTATTTTTAATGAACATTGTTTTTACGGGATTTATGGGAACCGGAAAATCCGCCGTCGGCAGCATAGTTGCCGGAAAACTCGGGCGGATGTTTTTTGATACGGATACGATGATAGAAGACAGCACGGGGCAGACAATAAACGAAATTTTTCAAAATTTGGGAGAGGCTGCTTTCAGGGCTTTGGAGTCTGAAACTGTGGAACTGGTTTCAGATATGGATGATGTCGTTATTTCATGCGGCGGCGGAGCTGTTATGGATCCGCAAAACATTAAGCGTCTGCGTAAAAACGGAATAATAATTAATTTATTTGCTTCCCCCGAACATTTATTAGGCAGGCTGAGCGAAACTGATAACAGACCTCTTATAAAACGCATGCTTGATCCCCTCGGCGAAATCAAAAAAATGCTTGAAAGCAGAAAAGAAGCTTACAAAAACTGCGATTTTGCGTTCAACACCGAAGGGCTGACGCCGGAGCAGTCCGCCGCGGAAATACTGAATGACGCGGATGTGAAAAAACTTTTGAACATAACATAAAATGAACTGCAAATATAAAATAAATCCGGGTGTCTCTAAAAACCCCGTTTTTTTCTTGCCTGTGTCAACATGACAATTTTACAAAAGTTCCAATGGAAAATTTGGGTCGCGACAAACGCATGAAAGCTAAATCTCTCCGTCGAAGCTGTTCTCCCTCTCTCTTGTCAGGGAGAGGCGGGGTGAGGGCGTTGCCGTCGAGATATTTTTTTCATGCATTTGTCGTGATTTTGCGCAAGTTCCATTTGCTATTGCAACACTAGCCGTTGTTTGCGTAAGCAAACCTCATATGTCCGTAATTCCTAGTAGTAAGCCGTTGTCGTTAAGTCTTTAA
>WRNH01000063.1 GCA_009776745.1 Endomicrobiia bacterium
ACTCTGAAGAAAAAGTAATCGTCGAAGCTGCAGATCCGGCTTTGTTAAAGCCGCGTCCGCCTGTGGTTACGATAATGGGACACGTTGACCACGGCAAAACTTCTTTGCTTGACGCTATAAGAAGCAGCCACGTTGCTGAAGGCGAGCACGGCGGAATAACTCAGCATATCGGAGCGTATAAAGTTAAAACGGCAAACGGCGCGTATATAACATTTTTGGACACGCCTGGCCACGAAGCTTTTACGGCCATGCGTTCAAGAGGCGCGCAGGCGACTGACATTGTTATTTTGGTTGTTTCCGCGTCCGACGGAGTTATGCCTCAGACGGTTGAAGCCATAAACCACGCGAAAGCTGCCGCAGTGCCTATTATCGTAGCGGTGAATAAAATAGATTTGCCTACGTCAGACCCTCAGAAAATAAGGCAGGAACTCAGCAATTATAATCTTATGCCCGAAGAATGGGGCGGCGATACGATAATGGTTGATATTTCCGCGAAACAAAGAATAAATATAGATTCCCTCCTTGAGATGATTTTGCTCAGGGCGGAAATGATGGAATTAAAAGCAAATCCCGATAAACACGCGGAAGGTATTGTTGTTGAAGCAAAGCTTGACTCCAGAAGGGGGCCTGTCGCGACTGTTTTGGTCCAGGGCGGGACGCTGCGCGTCGGAGATAATCTTGTCGTCGGCACGACTTACGGAAAAGTAAGGGCTATGGCTGACGAACACGGCAAGCGTTTTAATGAAGCGTCTCCATGCACTCCCGTTGAAATTCTCGGAATTAACGAGCCTCCGCAGGCAGGCGATAAATTTGTAGCAGTCGGTCAGGAATCGCAGGCAAGGGAGATTTCACAGTCGAGAAAAGAAAAAGTAAAAGCCGACGCTTTAAGACCGAGGCATCATCTTTCTTTGCAGGATATAAGTTCGGGAAAAACAAAAGATTTAAGGATAATTTTAAAAGCGGACGTGCAGGGTTCATTGGGAGCTTTGAGCGACGCTTTGGAAAGATTATCCACTTCGGAAATAAGTCTTAAAATAATCCACAGGGGCGCAGGTTCGATAACCGAATCCGACGTTGCTTTGGCTGTCGCTTCCGACGCTTTGATAGTGGGATTTAATTTGAGACCGGACGCTGCCGTAGAAAAACTTGCCGAAGCCGAAGGCGTGAGCATTAATGTTTACAGGATAATTTATGATTTGATTGCAGACGTAAAGGCCGCGATGGAAGGTCTTTTAGATCCCGATACGAAGGAAAAAATTCTCGGAAAAGCCGTTGTGAAACAGGTTTTTAAACTTTCCAGCCACGGAACGATCTCCGGAGTTTCAGTAATTGACGGAAAAATTCAAAGAGGCGCGAAAGTAAGGCTTTTAAGAGACAATGTTATAATTTTTGAAGGAAATATTTCGTCTCTTAAAAGATTTAAAGACGATGTTAGAGAAGTTGAAAAAGGCTACGAATGCGGCATAGGCCTTGAGAATTTTCCCGACGTAAAAGCCGGCGATATAGTGGAAAGTTTTACGGCTGAAAAAGTAGCGAGAAAACTTGCAGACAATTAGGGTGTATAATTAATAGGTAACAAGTAATAAGTAAAAAACAACAGAATTTTGCAACTGCCGTAATTTGTTACATATTGCTTATTAATTGGAGTTTAAAATGTCTTCATCATATAAACGTTCAACGCGGGTCGGCGCTCTGATACAGCATGAAGTTTCGAATATTTTAAGGGATATCCGCGACCTCAATGCGGGGCTTGTCACCGTTATGGGGGTAAAGCTTACCGACGATCTGCTTTCCTGCAGAATATTTTATTCCGTTTTCGGAAATGAAGAAGATAAAAAAAAGGCCGCCGATATTCTTAAAGATAATACAAAAGCCGTAAGACATCGGCTTGCGGTTAATCTGAATTTAAGAAGGACTCCGGAGATTACTTTTATTTACGACGATATCAATGAAAGCGCTTCAAGAGTTTTTGACATATTGAAAAAGATAGAAGACGAGAAATAGATGGTTGTAACGGCGAATGTAAAAACGTACGATTTTCCTTAAGGTCTTTAAGGACGTTAAGGACATTAAGGATTTTTTATGAATAAACCGGCGCAAAAATCCGAATTAAAAAAGCTTTCCGAAATATCAAAGATAATAAAACAATCAAAAACATTTTTTATTGCGGGGCATGTAAAACCCGACGGTGACAGTTTGGGGTCTTGTTTGGCTTTACGGTCAATGCTTAACCGGATCGGCAAAAAAGCATTGGTTTGCTGCGCCGATGACGTGCCGGATATGCTTAAGTTTATGTCCGGCGCGGGACAGATAAAAAAGACCGTTCCAAAAAACATGTTTTTTGACTGCGCGATAATACTTGAATCGATAAATTTTTCGCGTATGGGCGATATTATTTCTCCGTCGCAGACTAAAAAGATTATTAATATTGACCATCACTCCGCATTTACCGGTTTTGGCGATGTGAATTATATAGTTCCGGAATCTTCTTCGACGGCAGAATTAGTTTTAAAAATATTTGAATATATGAAAATAAAGCCGTCCGAAAATGAGGCCGATTGTTTGTATACGGGGCTTGTTACCGATACCGGACGTTTTCAGCAGCTTAATACAAATTCCGGCTCGCATACGGCGGCGGCGAAATTGTTAAATTTTGGCGTTTCTCCGAATAAAATTTTTAATAAAGTGTATGCAAACAGTTCCGCGGGAGGTTTAAAACTTTTGGGTTTTGCTTTGACTACTCTTAAAACTTCTTTTGGCGGACAAATGGCGCATATGACTATTACCAAAGAAATGTTTAAACAAAGCGGCGCAAAAGAAGATGAAACCGAAGGCATTATAAATTTCGGCATGATGATAAAAGGCGTTAAAGTAAGCTGCTTATTTAAAGAAGCGGATAAAAATACCGTAAAAATAAGTTTCCGTTCCGTAAAAGGGTTTAATATTCTTGAAACGGTAAAAAAATGCGGCGGGGGCGGACATAAAAACGCGGCCGGCTGCACGTTAAAATCGGATATAAATTCAGCTGTAAAAATAATAAGCAATGCTTTGAAAGACAAATTAAACAATGCAAAATGACATTTCGGGAATGCTGCTTTTTGACAAGCCTGCGGGCTGGACGTCTTTTAAAGCGGTAAATAAAATCAGAAAAATCTTAAATATTAAAAAAGCGGGGCACTGCGGAACTCTTGACCCTGCGGCTACAGGTCTTTTATTGATTTTGACCGGAAAAGCCACGAAACTGCAGGATAAATTTATGAAGCGGGATAAAGTTTATCTAAGCGTTTTTCTTTTGGGAACGGTTACCGACAGCGGCGATTTAGACGGAAATATCATTGCAAAAAAAGAAGTGAAAGATATAAGTCTTGAAAAAGTCAAAGAAGCCGTAAATCTTTTTAAAGGCGATATTGAACAAATTCCGCCTATGTATTCGGCTCTTAAACATAAAGGAAAAAAACTTTACGAGCTTGCCAGAGAAGGCATAACTGTCGAAAGGAAACCGCGCAAAGTTACGATAAAAAATATCGACATTATATCTTTTGACGGCATAAATATTGAAGTAAGAGTCGAATGCACAAGCGGCACATATATAAGGACATTGGCGGAAGATATAGGAAACGTATTGGGATGCGGCGCAGCCGTCAGCCGGCTGAGAAGGGAAAAAATAGGCGAATTTTCCGTCGAGAATGCTTTAAAAGAAAGCGATCTTGAAAATACGGATTTAATAATTAAGGGTCTCTCTAAAAACCCTGTCTACACCATGTCACTCCCGTGAAAACGGGAATCCATGTTTGCCATAGTCGTCGAGAAAAAAGCAACGTGGATTCCTGATAGAGACACTCGGGAATGACAAACAGGGGGGGGTAGACTAGCTGCCGTTGACGGGTATAACAAATGAAAAATAAAAAATCGGTTTTAACCATAGGCACTTTTGACGGCGTTCATAAAGGGCATATGCTTCTTATAAAAAAAACGCTTGAAACGGCAAAAAAAAATAACCTTAAAAGCATAGTTATCGCTCTTGAAAAGCCGGTCAAAAATGTCAGCGGTTTATTGTCTTTAAGCGAAGAAAAAATCGAGCTGATCAAAAGTTTCGGCGTTGATGAAATTGCAATTATTCCGGCCGCGTCGGACATTTTGTCTTTATCTCCGGATGAATTTTTCAAAGAAATTCTTATTGATAATTTTAATGCCTGCCACATAGTCTGCGGCAGTGATTTCGCTTTCGGAAAAAACAGGGCGGGAAATACGGAGTGGCTTCTAAAAAAAGTAAAAAACAGAAATATGACCGTTGATATTATCAAACCTCTTCAAGTATCGTCAAAAACCGTTTCTTCTTCGCTGATAAGAGCATTTCTTCATAAAAATGATTTGAGAAACGCCAATAAAATGCTGGGAAGGGAGTATTCGTTTACGGGAATGCCTTTCAGAGAGAAAGGTCTTGGCGCAAAAATAGGATTTCCGACGGTAAACTTAAAAGCCGATAAAGATAAAATTCTCCCTAAAGGCATTTATCTAAGCGTAATTTCGCAGGGAGACAAAATATATTCTTCGGTTACGAATATAGGCAGCAGACCTACGTCAGGCATGGGAAAAACGATCATTCCGGAAACTCATATTTTGGGTTTTAACGGCAAATGGAGCAAAAAAAATACAAAAGTGACATTGATAAAAAAAATCAGAGATGAAAAGAAATTTAGGAATATAGAAGAGTTAAAAAAACAAATCGCAAAAGACGTTTGCAAAGCAAAAAAATACTTCGGGACAAGAGGCGAAACAACGGATGGAAGATTTGCCGTTATTCCTCTTTTTTAAAAGGATGAATGCGCGATGAGTATGACGGCATGGGAAACGGATGTTTTTTGTTATTTGTTTGATTTTTTCAGCATTGAAATACCGAAGACAATAAAAGATAAAGCTGCTATGGCGCCGAATACCGCAAGTCTGTTTCTTAATACCATGCATGCCGCGACGACTACAATTCCTATGATAATGTATGTTATCCCTGTTCTTCTCATCATGGCGGACATTTTTTGCGCTTCAAAAGCCGTGTAATCTCTTATCATTTGAAACTCTTCATTGTTGAGATTTATGCCTCTTGCAATAAGAGTTTTTAAAGCCGTTTTATTATCTTCGGGGTTGCCGGAAATAATTTGTTTGCGCAAGCCCATAAGCACTTCAGTGTCGCCTTTTTTTGTAAATTCCTGATTTATAAGATTTGAAAGTTCCGCAATGTTTCTGTTCATGGTAGACCTCTTTAAACAATAAAAAAAGCGAAGAGTTAAACTTAACTCTCCGCTTTTAAAATTAATCTTATATTCCGATTTTCTTTTTCAAATCGTTAAGCTGCGCGGTGAGTTCGGCGGGAATTTTATCTCCGAACTTCGCGTAGAATTCTTCGATCATGCCTACTTCTTTCTTCCAGTCGTCTTTATTTACGCTTAGAAGTATGTCCATGGTTTCTTTTGAAATATTCAAACCGTCAAGTTCTAAAGATTCGGGCATTAAACCGATCTCGGTTTCTTTTGCGCCGGCTTTTCCTTCGATCCTGTCTATCATCCATTTTATGACTCTTGAATTATCTCTGAAACCAGGCCACATAAATTTGCCGTTTTCGTCTTTTCTAAACCAGTTGACCATAAATATTTTCGGCGGATTTTTCACTTTTTTGCCGATCTCAAGCCAGTGTTTGAAATAATCGCCCATATTATATCCGCAGAAAGGAAGCATAGCCATAGGGTCGCGTCTTACGGTTCCCACTGATCCGCCTATCATGGCTGCCGTTGTTTCCGAACCGATAATGGAAGCGGTAAACACGCCGCTGTTCCAATCTTTAGATTCATAAACCAACGGTATCGTGGTTTCTCTGCGTCCGCCGAATATGATACCTGAGATCGGAACGCCTTTTGGATTGTCATATTCTTTTGACAATGTCGGGCTGTTATGTATTGAAACCGTAAATCTTGAATTCGCATGCGCCGCAGGTTTTCCCAAAGACGCGTCATATTTATTTCCCTGCCAGTCGGTCATATCCGAAGGAATTTCTTTTGATAGACCTTCCCACCAAGGGCTGTTATTGCTATTGTCTATGCTCGTATTTGTAAAAAGCGTGGGGAAAAACTTATCGTTTTTAAGAGTGGCTATCATCATGGGATTTGTGTTTTCTCCGGTTCCGGGAGCTACTCCAAACATTCCGGCCTCGGGGTTGATGGCATAAAGCTGTCCGTCTTCGCCAACGTTGATCCAGGCTATATCATCGCCGAGCGTCCATACTTTATATCCCGGGAAAACCGGCTGAAGCAGGGCAAGATTTGTTTTTCCGCATGCTGAGGGGAAAGCGCCGAGAAAATAAGTTATTTTTCCGTCTGGCGCTTCAACGCCGATAATGATCATGTGTTCTGCAAGCCATCCCTCTTTTTGTCCGAGGTATGAGGCGATCCTAAGCGCATAGCATTTTTTGCCGAGCAGAGCGTTTCCGCCGTATCCAGAGCCGTAACTCATAACGCAGTTTTCCTGCGGGAAGTGCATAATAAATCTTCTGTCGGGATTTATATCGCCGACCGAGTGTATGCCTTTGAAAAAGTCCGAAGAATTTCCGATCCTTTCAGTAGCAGCTTTGCCGACTTTTGTCATTATTCTCATGCTGAGCGCCACGTAAACGGAATCCGATACTTCTATGCAATTTTTAGCGTATTTTGATTCTGGATTGCCCATCAGAAAAGGAATTACGTACATTGTTCTTCCTTTCATGCAGCCTTTCATTAAGCCGTTCATTTTATCTTTTGCTTCGTTTGGGGACATCCAATTATTGTTGGGGCCGGCTTCTTCCTTCGTGGGAGTACAGACAAATGTAAGGTGCTCGGTCCTTGCAACGTCGTTTGAGTTTGAGCGGTGGTAGTATGAGTTGGGGAATATATCGCCGTTAAGTTCCGACAATATGGGAGTATCGTTGATTTTTTCTTCCTGCGCTATCTTTATAAGCGCTTTTGCTTCTTCTTCGGAACCGTCCATTATATAGACTTTATCCGGCTGAAGAAAATCCTGCATCTCTTTTATAAACTGCTCCATTGGCGTTGACATTTTACTGACTCCTTTTAACGGCAATTAAAAATTACAAATTACAAATTACGAATCAACTGCAACGGCGAAACGGCAATTACAAATAAAACCGGTATGTTGTTTGTCGTTGATTTGTAATTGGGTCTCTCTAAAAACCTGTCATTCCCGTGAAAACGGGAATCCATTTTTGTCGTTATCGTCGGACACATTTAAAAGCAACATGGATACCCGTTTTCACGGGTATGACAAAATTGGGTTTTTAGAGAAACCCAATTCGTAGTTTGTAATTGTAGTTTTATTCCCAAACAATTTCTTCTTCTTTTTCGACCGTGATTTTTTTTGTCGGATATATATATTTTACGATTTCTTCCGGTTTAAACCATAACTTTATTTCTCTTTCGGCTTCCGACATGTCGGATGAACAATGGACGACGTTTTCATAAACGCCTTTTGTCGTTATTCTGCCGTAAGCTCCTCTTATCGATACGGGATCGGCTTCTTCGGGATTTGTGGCTCCGGCCAATGTTCTCATTCTGGTTATTGCGTCTTCACCCTGATAAACCAAAGCCAAAACTCTGTCATAAGGCTCGCCGTAAAGTTTGCCCTGTATATAGTCGACAAGCTCTCCGAAAAAAGGTCTGTCTTTCAAGTGAAAATAATGCTGCTCGGCAAGTTCTTTGCTTACTTTAACTACTTTTGCTCCTATAATGACCATCCTTGCCTCAGAAAGCTTGGTCAAAATATTTCCGGTCAGCGATTTTTTTATCCCGTCCGGCTTAATCAAAATTAACAGCTGTTCAATTGCCATCTTTTTCTCCCTTTTAACGACAGATATCCTCATTCTTCCGCGTATATACAAAAAATTTGCAGCATTCGGGATAGTTACGAAGCCAAGTTCCCATGCCGCAAATAATTTTTAAACTAAACCAAATAATTATACAGAAAAAAATAAAAATTTACAAATTTATTTGAGTTTAAATGATATTACGTAAGAGAATTCTTTTTTTCCTTCCTTAAGATTATCTAAACGTTTTTTTATTGCCTTGCTTTGAGGAATAACTTCATACGCGTCTTCAAGAATTTTTATCGACATTTCTTTATTGTTTTCATTTTCGTAAACTCTGCTTAAGCCGAGATATCCCGACTCTCTAAACTTATCCGCTTCTACAGCTTTTCTGAAATATTCTTTAGATTTTTCCATATCATTTTTTCTGTAATATATCTCGGCTGACTGGACGAGGATTCTTGGAATGTTTGTGTTTTCCGCGTATTTTAATGCCGTTAAAGCGTATTGTTCAGCTTTGTCAAAATCTCCTGTATCGGCGTAATATACGGATATTGCGGCATTGATTTTTGAAGATCCCGGATTTTCCGCTATAGCCTGAAGCCAAAATGACGCCCTGTCTTTATAATAAAATGTCTGTTTATATGATTTCAGAGACATTGCGGTAATCAACAGAGCTAAGAATATAAGGAATACGTTTATATTTACCGCGTATTTTTTTTTAAAAGCTCTGAGTATTTCAAAAATTATTATGAAATATCCCAACATCGGAAGATAAAGCCTGTGTGTGTAAAAATTCTTTTCCGGCATCACATAAGTCGGGAGCAGGAAAAAAATAAACCACGCAATGCCAAAAAGAATATGCTTAAAATTACAATGCTTTCTTAACAAAACGCACAGTAATGCCGTGAAAGCCGCTGGGTATAAAATTTTTACAGAAGAAATATTTGTTATATGAGGATATAAAAGAATTTTTTCGGTTAAGCCTGCAACTCCGAAATACCAGAACGTAGCTTTAAATGATGTCGGCATATTTTTTATTATCATTTCATACAGCGTTATGCTTTGTATGCCTTCCGACAGAACAACGTGTCTGAATCCTGCATACAAAAATAAAGCTATGGAGAATGAAATAACCGTTTGCAGGGTATTTTTTTTGGAGATTTTGATTCCGTACAAAAGAGTATACAGTATATATATTATCGGAAGCATTACGGCTGTTTCTTTGGTAAATAAAGCGAGCGTAAAAAACAGAACGCTTAATATTATGTCTGAAAATTTGTTATTTTCTGTTTGGCGTATGAAGAAAATGAAAGAGAGTATTGAAAATACGGCAAGCAGTATATCATTTCTTCCCGGAATCCATGCTACTGCCGAGACAAGCGCCGGATGAACCGCAAATATTGCAGCTGCGGCAAAGGAGGTATTTTTTGAGTATTTCATGGTTATAAAAAGCATGAATACCAAAAAAGCGGTAAAAGTGTGCCATAAAACGTTTGAATAATGATAAAAACCTGGTTCTCCGCCGCATATCAGCGTGTCTGCCAAAAACGTTATAGTGAGAACCGGTCTGTAAAATTTATCTCTCATCCCGTCAAAAACGGAACTGAAAATGAGGTTTTTTACGGATGATATGCTTTCCATGTCCTGAACTTTGTTTTGAATGAGAACCGTATCGTCGAGATGTATAAAATCGAAATTCGAACAGTGAAAATATACCGCGAAAATCAGAATAAAGATAAAAGCAAATGATAATATCTCAAATTTGTATTTATCCAAGAATGTTTTTGTATAATTCATTAAGGGATTATATAAAAAATACGATATTTTTTCTACGTGCATTTTGCGAAGAAGGTTAAAAAATGGTAGAATTATAAATTGGAATAGGAGATAAAAATTAAAATGGAAAAACTTATAAAGCAGGAAAGATTATATAAAGGCAAAGCCGTAGATTTTTATAAAGATGAAGTAGCTCTTAAAAACGGACAAGTTGCCGTAAGAGAGTATTTGGGCCATCCCGGGGCGGCGGCCATTCTTCCTTTTTTGGACAGAAGAAACATAGTGCTTGTAAAGCAGTACAGATATCCTATCGGCAAATATACTTATGAAATTCCTGCCGGCAAACTAGATCCGGATGAAACTCCGTTAAATTGTATTAAAAGAGAGCTTGAGGAAGAAACGGGTTACAGGGCGAAACGGATAGAAAAAATGCTGGATTTTTATCCTACGACGGCATTTTCTAATGAAATTCTTCATATTTTTGCGGCTTTCGGGCTTGTAAAAGGCGACAGCCATCCCGACGAAGACGAGTTTGTTTCTACGAAATTTTTTGATTTTAAAAAAGCCGTAAATATGGTCAAAAGCGGCGAGATAATGGACTCAAAGACGGTTATTGCTTTGTTGTATTTTGATAATATTTTGAAATAAAGAGTGAAGAGTGAAAAGTGAAGAGTGAAGATAAAGGAGTTTTGCATCCGGCAAAACTATAAATAGGTTTTCGCGGAGCGAAAACACATTATCTCCACTCTCCACTTTTCACTCTCCACTCTATAGTTAAAAGAGGATGCTATGAAAAGAAGCTGTTATTGCGGCGATGTAAGAGAAGACAGTATCGGTAAAGAGTTGTCTGTGTGCGGCTGGGTGCATTCCAGAAGAGATCACGGCGGAGTGATTTTTATCGACTTAAGGGACAGAGAAGGGCTTATGCAGATCGTTTTTCAGCCTGAGAATAAAGAAATTTTTTCCGCGGCGGAAAGGCTTCGCAGCGAATATGTTATATCGGTAAAAGGTCTTATCAGGCACAGGCCGGAAGGAACCGTTAATCCTAATATGCCGACGGGTAAAACAGAGCTTGTCGTTTCGGAACTTGAAATAGTAAATACTTCTCCGGGACTTCCTTTTGAAGTATCGGATTATGTGGATACGTCGGAAGAGCTCAGGCTTAAATACAGATATCTTGATATGCGTCGTCCGAGTTTTCAAAAAAATTTCTTTATGCGCCATAAAATTTCCAATGAAATAAGAAGTTTTTTAAATGAAGACGGTTTTATTGAAATAGAAACTCCTTTTTTGGGTAAATCCACGCCTGAAGGGGCAAGGGATTTTTTGGTTCCGGCAAGGCTTCATCACGGCAGTTTTTACGCTTTGCCCCAGTCTCCGCAGATATTCAAACAGATTTTAATGGTTGCGGGTTTTGATAAATATTATCAGATAGCAAGATGTTTCAGGGACGAAGATCTGAGGGCGGACAGGCAGCTTGAATTTACGCAGGTCGACCTTGAAATGTCTTTTGTAGAAGAAAGTGATATTATGGGCGTTATAGAAAGAATGCTTGCAAGAGTTTTTAAAGCGGCATTAAATGCGGAAATCAAAACTCCGTTTGAAAAAATGACTTATGCCGACGCTATGCTTAACTACGGTTCCGATAAACCGGATACCAGGTTTGAAATGCTTATACAGGATTTCAGCGCGGAATTAAAAGACTGCGGGTTCAGCGTTTTTGCAAACGTTTTGGCAAAAGGCGGCATTGTAAGAGGACTGTGTATACCTAAAGGCGCCGGTTTTTCGCGTTCGGAAATAGACGGGCTTACAAAATTTGTCGGCGAGTACGGAGCTAAAGGTCTGGCTTGGATGAAAGTTACGGAAACCGGAGCCGAATCCAATATCGTCAAATATTTTAAAGATGAAGAGATAAAAACAATAGTTTCAAAGCTTGATGGAAAGGCGGGAGATCTGATAGTATTTTTGGCAGATGACGAAAAAGTCGTGGCGCAGGGGCTTGGCGCATTAAGGCTTAAAATGGGCAAAGAGCTTGGGCTTATAGACAAAAATAAATTTAACTTTTTGTGGATTGTTGATTTCCCGATGTTTGAGTGGGATATGGACGAAAAAAGATGGTCTGCCTTACATCATCCGTTTACTTCGCCTAAAGACGGCGAAACTCTTAGCGCCGATAATGCCGGCAAAGTAAAAGCCAAAGCTTATGATATTGTGCTCAACGGCGTTGAGCTCGGCGGCGGTTCAATAAGAATACATAAAAATGAAGTGCAAAAACAGGTTTTTGAGCTGTTAAATATTTCGCAAGATTCAGCTAAAGAAAAATTCGGATTTTTGCTTGACGCCTTGACATACGGCGCGCCGCCTCACGGCGGGATCGCTTTAGGATTTGACAGGCTTTGCGCTTTGCTTTCAGGGGAAGAATCAATAAGAGAAGTCATAGCTTTCCCAAAAACCCAAAAAGCATTAGACCCAATGTCAAACGCCCCTGCTGAAGTCAGCGAAAAACAGCTTAAAGAACTTGGAATACGCATTGTGGTGAAACAGGCGAAAAACTGAACGACAGATAAAAGGTAATAGGTAAAAGGTAATAAATATTGAGTTTCGGCAAAGCCGAAACCTATTTATGAGTTTTCGCTTTGCGAAAACACCGAAAACCTTTTACCTTTTACCTATTACCTATTATTTGAGGTAAGCGTGTCCACAAAAAAAATATATTTGAAAAATTCTGAAGAGGCTTTGGCTCTTTTGGGCAGGCAGGACGAAAATATAAGAAATATTGAAAACTTATATGGAGTCCAGATATTTGCCAGACAGGAGGCAGGCAGCGGTATGTTTACTCTTTCCGTGCGCGGAAGCGGCGCAAAAGTCGATAAAGCCGTAAGAGACATAGAACTTCTGCGCGATAATTTCAGAGGGAAAAACGATATTGTTTCCGCTTATGCACCGAAGGCCGGCAATGATTCGGGCGATTATCTTTACACTTCATACAGCGGAAGAGTTATTACTCCGCGTTCCGCAAATCAAAAAAAGTACATAGAATCGATATTTTGTAAAGATATGGTTTTTGCAATAGGCCCGGCGGGGACCGGAAAAACTTTTCTTGCCGTTGCCTGCGCGCTTAAAATGCTCAGGAACGGCAATATTTCTAAAATAGTTTTAACCCGCCCCGTTGTTGAAGCCGGCGAAAAACTCGGATTTCTTCCGGGAGATTTGTATGAGAAAATAAATCCGTATTTAAGGCCTCTTTACGACGCTTTTTATTATATGCTCGGAGTCGACAGATTTAAGGCTTTAAAAGACGATGAGACAATTGAAATAGTGCCGCTCGCGTATATGAGGGGAAGAACCATAGAAAAAGCTTTTATAATTTTGGACGAAGCGCAAAATACGACGACGGAACAGATGAAAATGTTTCTTACAAGAATGGGCATAGGCAGCAAAATCGTAGTTTCCGGCGACAGGACGCAGATAGACATTGCTTCTCCGAAAAATTCCGGTCTTTTGTCCGCCGAAAAATTGTTAAAAGACGTCGAAGACATAGATTTTGTTTATTTTGATAAGAGCGATATAGTAAGGCATAAACTTGTAAAACAAATAGTAAAAGCGTATGAAGGAAAAAAATGAACAATAAACCTAAAATCGGATTAATTGAGAAATTTAAATTTTCAGCCAGAAAGCTGCTCATCGGCGCGGCAAGACGGCTCACGGCTGAAAAACCGAAAGGTCCCGCCGTAAGAAATGCCAAAAGTCTTCTTTCAAGAGAGATAAAGATACCGAAGATTTTTTCAGTGTCAATAACCGTGATAATAATTTCTTTTATGCTTTCAATGCAGTTCGGTGCAAAATGGAATTCGATCATTTCGATCATTCTGCTTATCGCCGGAGTTATTGCTTTTTTTGCGGCGCAGACTAAAAATAAAGAAAAAGAGATTTTATCGGACAGCGATGCCGTAGCTTTGATCTGCCTGCTTTTTATTATATCTCTTTTTCTTTTGCAGATTTTTAATGAATATATTGATGCAATGGCGTTTCCGGCTTCTGCATTTGTCGTTATGGCCGCAATGCTGTTATCAGGAAGAATAGGCCTTTTGTACTCAATAATACTGAGCGTGTTTGTCGCGTTTGTAGGAGATATGCGTTTTGACATATATTTTGTGATGTTTTGCGGTTCTATTACGGGTATGAGCAGAATAAAAAAAATCAGAAAAAGATCGGATTTTACCGTCGTATTTATAAGAGTTGCGCTTGCAAGTATTGCCGCCGTATCCGTATTTTTTCTTTTGGGAATGTATGATGCGCAAGCTTATCAGAAAAATTTGCTGTACGCGATATTGAGTCCCGTTTTTTCGGTAATTCTTGTTTTGGCGTTAATGCCTTTTTTGGAGAACTTTTTTTCAAGAACGACAAATATCAAATTGATCGAACTTACCGATTTTAACAATCCGCTTCTCAAAAGGCTTATGCTTGAAGCTCCCGGCACGTATCATCATTCTTTGATGGCGGCCTCAATTGCCGAACAGGCTGCCGAAGCCATAGGTGAAGATTCGCTGCTTGCCAGAGTCAGCGCATATTTTCACGATATAGGAAAATTAAAAAATCCGGAATATTTTATAGAAAATCAAAGCGCCGGTCCCAATCCTCACGATCCTCTTACGCCTACAATGTCAAGTTTGATCCTGGTATCGCATTTAAAAGACGGCGTTGTGCTGGCAAAAAAACACAATCTTGACAAGTCAATAATAGATAATATCGAACAGCATCACGGTACGACGGCGATACACTTTTTTTACCATAAAGCTTTGGAATCAAAAAAAGAAACCGATATAGAAAGTTTCAGATATCCCGGCCCTAAGCCGCAGACAAAAGTCGCGGCAATTCTTATGATAGCCGATTCGTCCGAGGCCGCCTGCAGGGCGCTGGAAGAGCCTTCGGCGGTAAGAATAAAAGAAACCGTGGAAAAAATAATAAATAATAAATTTACCGACGGCCAATTTTCGGAATGTCCGATAACGCTGAGAGATTTGCAGATCATAGGCGACAGTATAATTGCGTCAGTTATAGGGATATACCACGCTAGGGTCGAATACAAAGAGACAGATA
>WRNH01000064.1 GCA_009776745.1 Endomicrobiia bacterium
TAATGTTTCGATGATAGACGTCACTAAAGTTTTATTTTTTTCATCGGCGACAATATGGCTGGGGCTGTTAGCCATAGGAGGATTGGTTTTTACTTTTACGCCCGTTTCTTTGGAAGGCATAACAAGATTCAGTTTTTCAACAAGGCCCATAGGGATTTTGTTCCTTGCCGTTTTGACGGTATATGTTCTTTTAAGCGTTTTCAAATCCAAACCGATAAAATTTTTCAAGTGGAGAATATCGTTTCCTAACATAAAAATCGTCACGGCGCAGATAATATTGGCGACCGGCGACTGGGTTGTCGCTTCTCTTACTTTGTACGCTCTTATGCCGGCCGGTGAAATCCCTTATTTTATACTTATAAAAGTTTTTCTTGTTTCCCAACTGCTGGGGATAATAAGCCAGGTTCCCGGAGGCATGGGAGTTTTTGAAACGGCGATAGTTTTCCTTCTTCCCACTGCCGCGGAAAATCCTGCTGTTATGGGCGGGCTTTTGGCTTACAGGGCGGTATTTTATTTTTTCCCTCTTTCAATAGCGCTTTTTATGCTCGCTTCTTTTGAAATAGCCAGAATGAGCAAGAAAATTGACGAGAAAATGAGAATTTTCGGCAAATCCGTTTCTTCCGCTATAGTTCAAATTCTTGCAGCGTCAACGTTTTTTGCCGGAATGATCGCGATGTTCAGTACGTCTACGCCGTACAGTTCCGTAAAACTTCACGACTTGCTGAATTATATTCCTATGTGGCTTCTGGACCTTTCTCATTTTCTTTTAAGCACCGCAGCCGCCGGATTATTGTTTATTTCGAGAGGTCTGCAGCTCAGAATAAAAAACTCTTATATATGGTCATGCGTCCTGATGGGCATGACTATTGCTTTTTCAATACTGACGGCGCAGCCGTATATCGTTCTTTTGGGGTTTGCGATTTTATTTGCGGCTTTGCTATTCTCGAAAAAATATTATTACAGAGAAGTTCCTTTGATAGATACGGCTTTCAGCCCGTGGTGGTTTTCGGCGATAGGCGGCGTATTTGTCTTATCCGTATGGATTGGTTTTTTTGTCAACAGACAGGATATTTTTTCGTGGATACATTTGGAAGTCTTTTTCGATAATATGTTCAGCCAAAATGACGCGGCAAGATTTTTGAGAGCGGCATTCGGAGTCGGAGCAATCCTTGTCATTGTTGCCGTAGAGCAGTTTGTTAGAAATTTTTTCAGAAAACCCGTCGCGTTTGACATGCAGGATATAAAGAATATAGTAAACACGTCGGACTATGCTTATGCGTTTAACGCTCTTTCCGGCGATAAAAAATTCATTGTAAGCAAAGAAAAAGATGCGTTTATAATGTATGCTCCGATCAGGGATAATTGGATCGCTTTGGGAGACCCCGTCGGCAATCCTAAAAGAAAAAGCGAACTTTTGTGGAATTTTAAAGAGATGGCCGACAGAGAATCCGTAAAGCCGGCTTTTATCGGGATAGAGCATAAAAATATTCAGATTTATGACGACATAGGGCTTGACGTGTTTAATATAGGACAGGAAGCCAAAGTTCCTCTCAGAACTATTAATAAAAATGAAGAGATGGCGGCATATTTCGCCGGAATTTCCGGCGAAGTCGAGGCGCAAGGGTATAAGTTTGAAATAATTTCTCCGGAAAAATTTGACGGGAATAAAAAAATATACGACACTATAAATGAAGAGTGGAGAAAGAATTCCGATTATATACGAAGAAATTTTATTCCCGGGAAATTTGACGAATCGTATATGAGAGAAATGAACTTCGGCGTCGTAAAAAAAGACGGAAAAATGTGCGCGTTTTCCGTTATAGCGGCATCGAAAAGCGGTTATGAGGTGTCAAGCGGAGTCGTTAGGCACACGGGCTGCGCGCAAAACGTTTTTGAATACATGCTTTTCAAAAATATGCTTTGGGCAAAAGCAAACGGGTATAAGTGGTTTGATCTGGGACTTACCTACGTTCCCACGGATAATGACAATGACATTGTGAAAAGATTTGCAAAAATGTTTATGTTCGCCGAACATTTTGATTACGATCTTTCAAAGCTTAAAGAGTTTAAAGACAAATTCCGCCCCGTATGGCATAATAAATACGTCGCGGTCCATCCGGATAAATACATCATTATGTTTGTGAAAAACTTCACGGCATTGATAACTCCTCCGAAAGAAAAAAGTAAAAAATTATTTTTCAAAAGGCTTTTTGTAAAATGAACGCATGGGAACTTTTTATTAAAAGCGTGTCCGGCGGAAATTTAATTAAACGCGGAGATAAAATTTTACTTGCCGTTTCCGGAGGTCCGGATTCCGTGTGCATGCTTCATCTTTTTTGGCGTTTGTCTAAAAAAATGAACATAGATGTTCTCGCCGTAAATTTTGACCATGGGCTCAGGAAAGAATCGGTCGGAGAAAGCATCCTTGTGCGGCGGCTTTGCGAAAAACTTAAAATTGAATGTATCTGCGAAAAGATAGACGTTAAAAAATATGCCGCGGAAAACGGAGTTTCAACCGAGACCGCCGGCAGAAATCTCAGATATTTCTGTCTTGAAAAAATCGCTTCAAAATACGAATGCGGCAAAATAGCTACGGCGCATAATGCCAATGATAATGCGGAAACCGTTTTGATGTGGCTTTTGAGAGGAAGCGGAAGTTTTACTGGCATTCCGCAGAGAAGATCGGTAACAAAAAAAATTGAAATAATACGCCCTGTTCTGACTGTAAAACGCAAAGATATAGAGCATTATGTTAAAAAGCAAAAACTTCCGTTTTGCATTGATAAATCGAATTTTTCGGATAAATATACAAGAAACAGGATAAGAAAAAACATAATCCCAGCTTTTGAACGGATAAACCCTTCCGCTGTTGACCGCATATGTCTGATCAGTAAAATTCAGGAGAGAGAAAACGCATATTTGGAAGAAATTTCAACCAATTATTTAAAAAAATGCACAAAAATCTCAAAAAACAGGATTTTGCTTGATTTAACAAGGTTTTTACGGTATAATGAAACAATTAGATTCAGAATACTGAAAAATCTGATGCCGGACAAAAAATACGCGCTGCAAATCAATGCAGTAATGGCAAAAATTTTATCGAAAGACCGTTCGGTTTACAAAATTTCCGGCGAGTGGATTTTCAAAGTTCAGATGGATAAAAGAGCTTTGTTTGAAAAACAAAATTGACGAAAGCAAGACGCAAATCAACAATGGCGAAAAATAAAGAAAATTATTCCATTGAAGCGCTTTTTTCTCAGGACTTGATACGGCAGCGCGTCCGCGAAATAGCTTTGCAGATCACAAAAGATTACGAAGATAAAAACACTTTGGTAATAGCGGTTCTTAAAGGAAGTTTTGTTTTTTGCGCCGATCTTATCAGGGATCTTAATTTTATTTTTGCGTTTGATTTTATTTCTTTAAGTTCTTATTCGGGCGCGGCTGCCGGCGAAAAAGTCAAAGTAATATCAAATCTTAAAGAAAATCCCGAAGGCCGCGACGTGATTATAATCGAAGATATCGCTGATACGGGGCATACTCTTGAGTTTCTTCACAAAGAGATTGCCGCGAAAAATCCGAAAAGTATCAGGACGTGCGTTCTTCTGGATAAAAAATGCGCCCGCGTAAAGAACGTTCCGATCGACTATATTGGTTTTGAGATCGGAAATTATTTCGTAATAGGTTACGGTTTGGATTACAACGGTTTTTTTAGAGGTCTTCCTTATATAGGGATACTTCAAATTAAATAAAACAGCAAAAAATGGGAAATTAAGAATGGAAAATTGACGTGTTTTGGCAGCGCCGAAACTTACAAATTATTCATTATTAATTACCGGTTGTTAATTGCCTTTAAGGGGATTTTTATGAAGAAGAACAATGCGTGGTTTATCGCTTTTTGGATAACCCTGTTTATTATCATATTTGCGCTTATGAATTCTGCGAGGAATAGGAACCAGATGATCGAACTGAAATATTCCGAGTTTAAACAGAACATAAAAGAAGGAAATATCGCGCAGGTCGTTGTCTCGCCCGTAATGATAAAAGGAAATTTCAGAAACAGCCAGGGCGAAATGAGACAATTCAAAACCATACCTATGGACGACCCCGATTTAATAAAAGATCTTGAGCAAAACAAAGTTCTTGAATTTTCAGGAGTAGAGCAGAACGGATGGCTCGGACCTCTTTTGATGAGTTGGGGACCGATTCTTCTTCTGATATTGTTTTGGATATGGATTTTCCGCGGAATGGCGGGCGGCGGCAAACAGGCAATGTCATTCGGCAAATCCAAAGCAAAACTTTCCGGCAACGGCATGACGAATGTCTTGTTCAAAGACGTTGCCGGCTGCGCCGAAGCGAAAGAGGAACTGCAGGAAGTAGTGGCTTTTTTAAAAAATCCCGCTAAATTTCAAAAACTCGGCGGAAAAATTCCCAAAGGCGTATTACTTGTGGGTTCGCCGGGCACGGGGAAAACTTTGCTTGCGAAGGCTGTCGCCGGAGAAGCAGGCGTTCCTTTTTTCTCGTCGAGCGGATCTGAATTTGTCGAAATGTTCGTCGGAGTCGGCGCTTCAAGAGTGAGAGATTTGTTCGATCAGGGAAGAAAATCGTCTCCCTGTTTATTGTTTATAGACGAAATTGACGCCGTCGGAAGGCAGAGATTTTCGGGTCTCGGCGGCGGACATGATGAAAGAGAGCAGACATTAAACCAGCTTTTGGTTGAAATGGACGGTTTTGATACCAAGGAAGGCGTAATTTTGATTGCCGCAACAAACAGACCTGACGTTTTGGATCCCGCTTTGCTTCGTCCTGGAAGATTTGACAGACAGGTTGTCGTGCCAAGACCGGAGCTTAAAGACAGAGAACAGATACTCGGCGTGCACGCTAAAAAAGTCAAACTTGCGAAAGAAGTTGACATGCGCGTAATAGCTAAGATGACTCCCGGTTTTGTGGGCGCGGATTTGGCAAATGTCATAAATGAAGCGGCTTTGCTTGCCGCGAGATATAATCAGGAAGAAGTGAGCATGAAAAATATTGAAGCCGCGATTGACAGGGTTTCGGCAGGACCTGAAAGAAAATCGCTTGTAAGGACTAAAGAAGATTTAAAGAAAACCGCATATCACGAAGCGGGGCATGCTTTGGTAGCGAAAATGCTTCCGGGGACCGACCCCGTGCATAAAGTCACGATTATTCCGCGCGGCGCTTCTTTGGGACACACTTCGTATCTTCCGGAAAATGAAAAACTTATTTGGAATAAAACAGAAGCCATGAATACTATTTCCATATATCTCGGCGGGCGCGCTGCCGATATTCTTTTTTATGACGAACCCACTACGGGCGCGGCGCACGATATAGCGCAGGCGACAAAACTTGCCAGAAGAATGGTTATAGAGTACGGCATGAGCGACAAAGTCGGGCCTTTGGCTTTAAACGACAGTTCAAGCGAAGAAGTGTTTTTGGGCAGAGATATTTCGAGGTCATCTCATTTATCCGAGAAGATGTCGGAACTTGTCGACGCTGAAATAAAAAAAATTATAGACGAAGGATTGAAAACCGCGAAAGATATACTTACGGAAAACAGAAAAATCGCAGACGTGATGGTTGAATATCTTTTGGAAAGAGAGACTCTTAACTCTGAAGATGTGGATAAAATAGTCAAAGGCGAGGCTCTCGCGCCTATTGAAAAACAGGAACCGGCAAAAAAAGAAGATAATTCCGATAGCGGTCAAAATAAAAAAGATCCCGAAAAACAGGAGAAAAATGAGCCTGTAATGGGAAGAGAGCCCGTAAGTGAATAAGAAATATAAATTCGACGAAAAAAAAGCGCAAAAAGCCGTAAAACTTCTTCTGGAAGCTTTCGGGGAAGATTTAAACCGCGAGGGTATTAAACTCACTCCGGAAAGAGTCGCCGAGTTTTATAAAGAAGCTTTGGCGGGAAATGAACTTGATCCTTTAAAGATCGTTAAAACTCATTACAGCACCGAAGACCATGAAGAAATAGTTTTGGTGAAAGATATACCTTTTTATTCGCTCTGTGAACATCACCTTCTTCCTTTTTTCGGAAAGGCGCATATAGCTTATATACCGAAGAAAGACAAGATCGTCGGCGTTTCCAAGCTTATAAGGCTTGTTGAAGTTTTTGCAAACAGGCTTCAGCTTCAGGAGAGGCTTACAAAACAGATTGCCGACACGGTAATGAAAGCGGCAAGCCCGCACGGAGTTATGGCCGTTCTGGAAGCCGAGCACTTATGCATGACAATGCGCGGAGTAAAAAAGCCGGGTTCGCAGATGATAACTTCCGCAGTGCGCGGCGCGTTTTTAAAGGACGTACGCACCAGAAGCGAGGCATTGGCGCTCTTAAAAGGCAGGTAAAAGGTAATAGGTAAAAAAAAGACTTTTGCTGTTGTCGTTAACTATTACCTATTAATTTGGTGTTATAATGTTAGTCAGAAAAGCTTCCGTAAATAACTTTAAAGACGTTTTAAAGCTTGTAAAAAATACGGGATGTGACGAATACGCTTGTGGTTTGCTTGCTAAAAAGGGTTTGTTTCATCATATCGTAATTGAAAAAATTGATAACTGCGCGGCAAGTATTTTAAAACAGGAAGCTATTTCCTGCGGAGCTGACGCAGCGGTAAATAAAAACGTAAGCAGATTTAAAAAGGGTTTTTCAAATGCGGCGGTTTTTGCCACGTCAAAACAATTGGAAAATTTAATAAGCAAACTTAGTTTGCAGCCTTTCGGGCTTAAAGAAGTTTCTTCGCAGCTAAAAGATTTGTTTTCCGAAAAAAAAGTTTTCAGATATAAAAAATCAAAAATTGATCTTTCAAAGCCCTCGGTTATGGGAATAATAAATCTTGACCCCGACTCTTTTTCAGGCGACGGCATTTCGGATATTGACTCCGCCGTCAGGCAAGCGGTCCTCTTTGAAGAGTCAGGAGCCGCGATAATTGATTTAGGGGCGGAATCTTCGCGGCCGGGATCAAAACCAATAGACGCTAAAACGGAGATAAAACGGCTTATTCCCGTATTAAAAAAAATAAAGAAAAAAGTAAAAATACCGGTTTCCGCGGACACTTATAAATTTGAAACGTCAAAAGCCGCTATCGACGAAGGCGTGGACATTATAAATGATATTTTTGCTCTTAGAAACGGAAAAGATAAACTCGCAAAACTTATCGCGGATTCGAAAGCGGGACTTATTCTTATGCATATGAAAGGAATTCCTTCCAATATGCAGAAAAGTCCTTCTTACAAAAACTGCGTTTCGGAAGTTTTTGAATTTTTGAAAGAACGCAGAGAGTACGCGTTAAGTTTCGGCATAAATCCGGAGTTTATTTCCGTTGACCCCGGAGCGGGATTTGGAAAAACTGTCGGTCATAATTTAGAAATTGTAAAAAATATGAATGTTTTTTCTTCTCTCGGATGCGTAACTGCCGGAGTTTCAAGAAAAAAATTTGTACGGGATGTCGCAGGGGAAGACGCAGGATCTTTTGTGACGGCAAATATTTTGGCCGCATATTGCGGCGCTGACATTATAAGGGTGCACGACGTTGCCGGAACCGTAAAGGCTTTAGAGTTTGTTAACGCCTTAAACGATAATCATGAATGAACGGCGGCATTGTTTAGCTTTTTTGTTTTTACCGTATATCTGTAATTCGTCATTGTCTGTATTCGGAGGGTTTTGGTGGAATTTTCATACATCTACAGCAACTATATAGCGCACATACTTGATATAAGCATACTTGCTTTTTTATTTTACAGGGTGATACTAACAATTAAAGGCACAAGAGCAATCCAGATTATTTTGGGTATTCTTGTTATTCTTGTGCTGACGGTTATTGCGAGAGACATACTGAATCTGAGGGCTTTAACATGGCTTCTAAATAATTTCTGGCTTGCGGCCGTAATTATATTCGCAGTCGTGTTTCAGCTTGAGATCAGAAGCGTTTTGGCGCAGATAGGCAGCAATATATGGGGCAACAGCGGCAATATAAAAGATTCTTATGTTAAAGAGATAATGGAAGCGGCCGAAGAGTTGAGCGTTACCATGTCCGGCGGACTTATAGCGATTGAAAATGAGGTCGGGCTTAAAAATTTTACCGAGACCGGCGTAATGCTTAACGCGAATATTTCAAAAGAATTGCTTTTATCTATTTTTAAAAATAAATCCGCTCCTCTTCATGACGGCGCGGTTGTTATTTATAATGAAAAAATCATAGCGGCCGGATGTTTGTTTCCTTTGAGTCACGATACCGAAGTTAAACTCTATGGGACAAGACACAGGGCAGCCCTTGGTCTGAGCGAGATAACAGATGCTCTTATAATAGTAGTATCCGAAGAAACCGGACAAATATCAACTGCGTATAAAGGCAAATTAAAGAGCAATATTTCAGCCGGCAAACTTAAAGAGATAATATCTTCTACCGGAGGAGTTTCAAAAACGGGATGAATATTGTAAAGAAAGTGTTAACCGGAATTAAAAAAAACTGGCAGCTGAAACTTTTGGCATTAGGTCTTGCCGTGGTTGTATGGTTTCATGCCGTTTACAGATAAAAAATACGCGTAGATATGCATGGGCGCATGGTAACGGCATCCCGTGCATCAATGCCTCCATGCATCGTACATTCTGTCGTCAAAAAGGAAAACTATGAAATTATTCGGAACGGACGGTATCAGAGGAGATTCTTCAAAATTTCCGTTTGATAATGATACGATTTTTATTATAGGCAAATCGATCGCGGATGTCTTAGGCGGAAAAAAACGTATATTGATTATCCGCGATACCAGAGAATCCGGAAAAAGAATTCAAAACTTTCTGGCTAAAGGCATTATAAGCGCCGGTTCAAAAGCGGTTTTCGGAGGAGTTATGCCTACGCCCGCTGCCTCTTTTTTATTGAGAAGCGGCAAATATTCAGCCGGCATAGTTATTTCCGCTTCGCATAATCCTTACGGAGATAACGGCATTAAAATCTTTAACTCAAAAGGATTAAAACTTACGGATAATATTGAAGCGAAAATAGAAAACAAAATACAAAAATATCCTGCCTGCCATTGCGGGGAAACGCGAAGCGCTGACGCGGCAATCCGAAAAAGAGTTTTTTCAAATATTAAGGAAGATTCCTCTCTTTTAAAATCTTATGAATATTTCATAATAAAAAATGCCGGTAAGATTTCTCTTAAAGGCAAAAAAATAGTTATAGACTGCGCAAACGGCGCGGCGTATAAATGCGCTCCGGAAGTTTTAAAGAAACTCGGCGCTCAGGTTATAGCGTTAAACGTAAAGCCAAACGGCAAAAACATAAACGAAAATTGCGGAGCTCTTCATACGGAATCAGCTGAGGAAGCCGTAAAAAAAAGCAAAGCTTTTTGCGGATTTTGTTTTGACGGCGACGCTGACAGGCTTATATGCATAGACGAAAACGGGCAAGTCAAAGACGGCGACTTTTTTTTGGGTTCAATGTCGAAATATTTGAAAAGCAAAAAGAAACTGAAAAACAATGTTCTTGTTACGACCGTCATGGCAAACCTCGGACTTTTGAAAGCCATGAAAGAAAATAAAATAAAAGTCATAACTTCAAAAGTCGGAGACAGATACGTTTTGGAAGACATGAAAAAATATAAGTCTTCTTTGGGCGGGGAACAGTCCGGGCATTTTATTTTCAAAGACGTTTTGGGAACCGGCGACGGTTTGCTGAGCGCGGTAATGCTTTTGTCCTCTCTTAATAAAACGGGACAAAGTCCATCGGAATTTTTCAGCGGGCTTGAAAAATTTCCGCAGGTGTTGATCAACAAAAAAGTCGCTAAAAAAATTCCTGTTGAAAAACTTGAAAAAACGTCGCGGCTTATAAAATCTTATGAAAAAAAATTGGCAGGCGAAGGAAGGATTTTAGTAAGGTATTCCGGCACTGAAAATCTTTTAAGAGTAATGGTTGAAGGCAAAAACAAAAAAGAAATAACCGGTATTGCAAACGAAATAATAAATTCGGCGGATACAGAAATTAATGATAAAACTCGGCGTAAATATTGACCATATAGCGACAATCAGGCAGGCGCGTAAGGAAGATTTTCCAAGCGTTGTTCAGGCGGCCGCGCTGTGCGAAAAAGCCGGCGCCGACAGCATAACGGTTCATCTTCGCGAAGACAGAAGGCATATTCAGGATAAAGACGTCTATGATTTGAAAGAATCGCTGAGAACGAAACTTAATCTTGAAATGGCTGCCGGCGAAGAAATAATAAAAATAGCTTTGGACGTAAAACCTGATTACGCGTGCCTTGTTCCGGAAAAAAGGCAGGAACTTACGACTGAAGGCGGGCTTGATGTTGCCGGACAGCAAGCAAATCTTGCTTCAATAGTTGAAAGGCTTAAACAAGCGGGTATAATAGTAAGCATGTTTATTGACGCTGATATGGAACAGGTGAAAGCATGCGCCGAAATAAACGCTGACTGCGTGGAAATACATACCGGAAAATATGCAGCATACTTTAAAAAGTTCGGCGGCGGCTCAACTGAATTTGAAAACGAATATAAGCGCATATCCGAGGCCTCGGCGGCGGCAGTTGAAAGCGGGTTGATTTTAAACGCAGGACACGGTTTGGATTACAAAAATTTGGAAAAAATTTGCCAAGTGCCTTCGATGAACGAATTTAATATAGGTTTTGCGATAGTATCGGAATCCGTTTTTAAAGGATTGGAGCAGGCAGTCAAAGAGATGAAGGAGATCATCAATAAAAACAGCGGCAATGAAAAATGAGGAATCCGCGGTACGGACTAACACGGGGCGATGGAGCTGGATGAGAAGGGCAGATTTTGAGGCGAAAGTTTAATTTTAATTAACGGAATAAAAAATGAAAAGAATTATATGTAAAAATTATGATGAAGTATCGCTTTTGGGAGCGGAAATTTTGGCAAAGCAAATTCATAAGAATCCGCAAAGCATACTGGGTCTTGCCACAGGTTCAACTCCCGTAGGAATGTACAAAAAACTTGTTGAGATGCACAAGAAAAACGGTCTTGATTTTTCCCAAATTACAACATTCAATCTGGACGAATACTATCCGATAAAAAAGAGCAGCGACCAGAGTTATGATTTTTTTATGCGCGACAATTTGTTTTCTCATGTCAACATCAAACCGGAAAACATACATCTGCCAAACGGAGAAAGCGCAAATCCCGAGGAAGAATGTATTGCTTATGAACAGATGCTTGCAGAATCCGGAGGCGTAGATATACAAGTGCTTGGTATCGGCGTCAACGGGCATATCGGTTTCAATGAGCCGGAAGATGAACTGAAACTTGCAACTCATCTGACAAATCTTACTCCAAGCACCATAGAGGCTAATGCGCGCTTTTTTAAAAATATTAAGGATGTTCCGACAAAAGCGCTTACGATGGGAATTGGGACGATAATGAAATCAAAATCGATCCTTCTGCTTATTACCGGCGGCAATAAAGCTCCGGTTGTAAAAAAACTTTTTTCCGGCGTTGTTACTACCGATGTGCCGGCGAGTTTTTTACATCTGCATCCCGATGTTACGGTACTTCTGGATGAAGCAGCTGTAACGGCAGAGAATAGATAATAGAGAATAGATACGGCAAGACGGAGTTAATTGACTATAGTATCTATTCTCTATTATCTATTATCTGCCGTTGAGGTGTTTTATGAACATAGGCATAGATATTGAAGAAGTAAAAAGATTTGAAAAATACGTTAAAGATAAAGATTATCTTGAACGCGTTTTTGCCGAGGATGAAATTTCTTATTGTATGCCGAAAAAAAATCCGGCGCAGCATTTAGCGGCGCGTTTTGCGGCAAAAGAAGCCGTGTGGAAAGCATTGAGTACAAAAAATAAAAAACTTATTATAACTGATATTTCAATTAAAAATACTCAGTCGGGCAAACCCGAAGTTTATATAAAAAACAGAAGATATAAAAAAATAGATGTTTCGCTGTCACATGCCGAAAAATATGTTGTTGCGGCGGCAATAGCTTTTTAAAGACAGCGCTAACGCCAGAGAAGAGATAATAGAGAATAGATAAACAAAAGCCGTTGCCGTTGGTTTTTAAGGGTTCTTAATGAATAAACAGGATATTGAAAATTTTATTTCCAAGCTTAAACGAAAACCTGAAAGTCATAAATATGACTACGGTCATGTTTTGGTTATAGCCGGTTCAAAAAATATGCCCGGAGCGGGTGTGCTATGCTGCAATGCTGCAATGCGCTCGGGAGCTGGGCTTGTAACTTATGCCGTAAAGGAAAGTTTTTTGGACAGCGCCTGTTCAATGTCGCGGCCGGAAACGATGTTTTTTGTATATGACGGTTCTTCGGATATTATTGAGTTTGTCAAAAAAAGAAAAGTTTCGGTTATTGTTATAGGTCCCGGGATGAGCGTTGAAAGCTCCCTGAGAAGATTTATAGAAAAAATTACTTTTTCAGTTGAAATTCCGGTTATTTTGGATGCTTCCGGTATTACGGTTTTTAACGAAAAAGCAAAAAACCTGAAAAACGCAAAAGCCAAACTTATATTGACTCCGCACGCCGGCGAATTTTCAAAATTAGTAAATAAAAGTCCCGAGGAAATCGAAAAAAACAGAGGTCATATATTAGACAGATTTACCGAAGACAATTCATTTGTATGCGTTTTAAAAGGACATAATACGATCGTTTCTGACGGAAATAATGTGTATGTAAACAACACGGGAACTCCGGCAATGGCAAAGGCCGGCAGCGGAGACATATTGAGCGGAATTATCGCGGTATTTTCATGCATATACGAAAATTTGTTTGAGGCTGCGAAATCCGCAGTTTATGTTCACGGTTTAGCAGGCGAAATGGCCGAAAAAGAAAAAGGCAGCTCCGGGGTAATAGCAAGCGATATCGCGGAAAATATACCTTATGCGGTTAAAGAGTGTATAAAAAAGAGTGAAAAGTGAAGAGTGGAAAATATTGAATTTCGGTCCCAGATTTAAACATTCGAGGATAAACTCTGCTGAAATCTAACTAATAAGTTTTCGCGGAGTTTATCCCCGAAATTCGTAATCGGGGGCGAAAACTCTTTATCTTCACTCTCCACTTTTCACTCTTCACTCTGTAGTTGAATTGGAGGTAAAATGACTATAGAAAATGAAATAATCCGGATCAGAAGACACATACATAAATATCCTGAGACGGGCGGAAACGAATATAATACCGCAAAATTTATTGAATCCAAACTCAAAGAATTAAAAATTCCTTATAAACGCATTGCAAAAACAGGCATTGTAGGATTATTAAAAGGTGCAAAAAGCGGCGTTAAAACTGCGGCTTTAAGGGCGGACATAGACGCTTTGACCGTTCAGGAAGATAATAATATTGAATATAAGTCCAGAAATAACGGAGTCATGCATGCGTGCGGTCATGACGCGCACACGGCAATAATGCTTGGCGCCGCGAAAATATTAAGCAAAAAAAAAGACAGTTTAAACGGCAATGTGAAATTTATATTCCAGCCGAGCGAAGAAACTGCCGCCGGCGCGGAAGATATTATTAAAGGCGGAGCGCTTGTTAATCCTAAAGTTGACGTTATTTTGGGCGTTCACGTCTGCCCTTGGATAGAGTCCGGAAAAATAGGCATAAAATACGGCGAAATGATGGCGGCTGTAGATAAGATCAATGTTGAAATTGAAGGCGAAATAGCGCACGGCGCTTATCCTCATTTGGGAAAAGACGCTTTGACTGCCGCGGCGGCTTTTATAAGTATGATTCAGACGATAGTTTCAAGAGAAATCAATCCTGTTGATCCGTCGGTAATAACTTTGGGGAAGATCAAAGGCGGGGACGCATACAATATTATATGCGAAAAAATTGAAATTGAAGGAACGGTAAGATGCTTAGATAATAAAATCAGAAAATATATAAAAGAAAGCATTTTAAGAAAACTTAAAGCCGTTGAAATTGCTTACGGCGTAAAATGTAAAATAGAGTATCAGGCGTTAAATAGTCCCGTTATAAACTGCAAAGAGATCGTAAAAATATGCCACCAAAGCGCGAAAGAGTTTTATGGCAAACAAAATGTCGAGATCCTTGAAAAGCCGTCTATGGGAGGTGAAGATTTTTCAGAATACCTGCGCAAAATTCCCGGAAATTTTATGTACATAGGCACCTCAAAAAATAAAGCCACCTCTTACCCCTGGCACCACAGCAACTTTAATATAGACGAGAATGCTCTGCCCAAAGCCGCAAAATATGTCGCTTATACTGTGGAAGAGCTTTTAAAATAGTAATTTTATCAGCAAAATACTTAAAAAATGCCGAAAATGATTGGGCTATGATGGCGGCTCATTATAATTTCTGATGTGCTTGCGATATGCCAGAAACATATTGCTCTTATTATCAGTTAAGGCTCAGGTGCGGTCATAACACAATACTATGCAATATATGAAACTACCCGAAATACCGCTTTATTCATATCTTACATACGAAAATGAACTCTTTGTGTCCGTCAAAAAATGTTTTGCCTGAATTGAAGAATTTATACTCACTATCATAAATTTTTAATTTGCCAAATTTAGATAAAAGATTTTCAAGTTCTTTGAATTTAATCTTATTATTGGAAGCCTCGCTATTTGCTTTATAAGTATTATTGTATGACAGCAGGATATATTTTGTTTTAAGTTTAGATATTAAATCCGTTAAGGAGTTCAATGCTTTTGATTTGGAGTAATCGCTTTTCTTCTCATTTC
>WRNH01000065.1 GCA_009776745.1 Endomicrobiia bacterium
AAGAGGCATTAAGCGTACCCGCCGTAAAAATCATTGATAATAAAATTACATTTATTTTTTTCATGGTACCCTCCGTTGTAGTTAAATTATACAAACCGGAGCTAAAAATTGACTGAAAAATATGTGAATTTTTTGTAAATTATAAAATCAAATTTTATTGTAAAAACAACAGTATTTCTTAATATAATTACTTAACTTTTATTTTGGTTTAGTTGAACATTTTCCAAATTAGGAAATCCCATGTTGACAACATTGATACGCATCCTTACCGGATTTCCTTCAATTGTTTCATCTTTTAAAGGTTCATAAATATTTCCAAAAACGGTCGCTTCTTTCTCGACATTTTTCATAAGTTCGCTTTCCTGTTCACCGAACAGAACATAAAAAAGACCGTTTTCTCCGATGAGATAAACTGATTTTTCGTCGGAAGTTAACTTTACGACGCCTTTGACTTTTATCATAAGTTCGCTTCTTACTATTTTTGAATATTTTGTTATATATTTATGTTTCATATATTTTGCAAAAAGTATGGGACCGACTAAGACTAAAATAGCAAGAACTGCAATAATCGCTCCGAATATAATCCATTTTGTCTTACTTTTTCCTGCAGATCCGATAGGTTCCATACTGCCTCCAATTATTTTTTAACGCAATTAGTAAAACTTCTTTAAAATTCTAGCTTTTTTTTACTTTTTTTGCAACAAAAAAAGCGAGCTGAAAACATCCAGCTCGCTTTTTTTTTAACTAATTTTAAAACAATGTCATCACTGTAGCCATTAACTGTAACAATACTCTGGGCGTCTTCTCAAGATTTCCTCCTGAATTGGCATTCATAACCAACATATCCCATTTAGCATCCACACTTCCGGATATGCCTCTGAGCCATGAATTATCAGAGCTATTGCTTGCTACCCAACCGTATTTTTCAATGATCTCATCTGTGGTCATTCCGTTCTTCTTATCATTTGCGATAAGACTTAACAACTCCGGAGTTACAGCGCCTTCCAATGCAATGATCTCATTTTTCATTGATGCTATGTTCGCTTCGCCAGTCTTGAACCCGCCGCCGTAATTAAGATTCATTACCATTGCCTTTTTACCGTTGACATCACTTCTCACATCACCCATCAACATTACTTGTTTGCCTACATTTGCAGCTAATTCTCTAAACACATCAACATCAGTTACTTGAACAAGTATTTCTTCGCCGTCAACTGCCTGGAATCCCTGACCGTCCATTATGTTGACATCGGTTGCTTTAACGGACACATATACTACGCCGCCATCAGCTATATACTGCGCTATCTGCTCATCTGTCATAGGCGTTCCGTCCGCATTTGTCAACGGCAACCCGTCAGCTCCTACAAAACCGCCTTGTTCTCCGATAACAACAGGGTCAGAATTATAGCGGTTTGTTTCAACCCAAGTATTATTATGTATAGTTTCTGTTTCGGTTATCTTAGTGGCAATGCAATGAGTGGCAGTATAACCGACTTTCACCTGATTGCTGGACATTATGCTGAGATTAACGGACAAATTTGTTTTGTGAGTATTCTTCTTTATTTCTGTAATTGATTCCGTATGTGTCGTCGTTGTGCTTGAATTCCCTGATCCATTTGTCTGATTTTCTCTATGCAGCCTTTCAGTCGCTTCCTGTGACGTTATCTCTTTTCCTGTCGCATTATCAATATATCTGTATGTGTCAAACTCGCTCTCGCTTACTGAGAATGACGCATTCATCACCTGTGAAGCTCCGTTATTAAACTGCATCATAATCTGCAATGCTTTCTCTATTGATTTAGCGGCCGCCTTGCGATTGTCGGCATTATTTCTATTTTTAGCATTTGTCGCTTCAACCTTAGCCGTTTTCCAATTATAATACTTACGTTCATCGTCAGTAAGGCTGGCAGCATCTATTTTGTCTTCTCCTGTTTTATCTTTATCTTTGTCTAAATCTTCAAGCTTCTGCCCCTGTTCCGGATCAGCTGCCTTGATTTTCTTCAACAATTCTTCCATTTCTTTTTCTTGCGTTGCAAGTTCCTTAAGTGTCTCTTCAGCTTCTTTTTCTTCTTTCTTCATCAAAGCTACTTCAAACGCTTTGTCAAGTCCGAGCACTCTCAAAAGAGCCTGATTGCTTAAATCCTGAGCGTATACCGCAAAATAAGTAACACCGAATTTCGCTATCAAAGTATTTATAGTAGCATACTTAACATTTAAATCGTGAGAATTTTCTATCCTATTTTTTGTTTCATTTCCATCCTTATCAATTTCATACAATTCCAACTCATCCAATTCCTTTACTGCATTATTCACCATTTCCATGAAAGCATCTCTAGCCACAGGATTGGTAATAAATTTGTTAATCCACTCATTTAAGCCGTTCATCGTAGGATCTTTCAAAGCTCTGTAAAGTTCCCTTGCATCATTTGCGCTCAAAATCGGGAAACCTTCATCCTTACTGCCAGCCATACTTATTGTAATTGCAGGCTGATTATTATAAAAAACCGTCATTTGTGTTGCAATACCATCGTTATAATTTATCATACAGTCAGTCAAACCGTTCTGGAATCTGAACGCTTTTGTAATTATAGAACCTTCGGCATTGACTGCAAAATCAAACTGCCCGTTAAGAAAATAGCTTCTCTGGTTTGTTTGCAAGTCTAACATAGACTGCATCGAACCGGTTGAAGAATAGAAAAACTGAGAAAGGATATGTCCCTCTGCATCCGCGGTGTATGCAGGCTGACCAAAAGCATTAAAACGCGTAGAAGTATACGTTTTGGTAAATTTTGCAGTACCATCGGTTTGCGCATACAAGGACATTTTCTCATCCTCATTAAGCGATTTATTTTCATTTTCTTTTTTTACATTCTCGTAACCGTCCCCTAAAGAATCAAGATCAAGTTTGTAGCTAAGCTCTCTAATCTCAAAGAGGAAACCTGCTCCATTATATATATATTCTTTCTTTACAACAGGATTATTATCCGCATCTCCCTGCGCGCCGTATACCAATCTGGGCTGACCATTTATTGATAATGTTAATTCAGCGCCTCCTGCAGCCTGAAAATCTATTGTTGCGCCGTAATTAATTCCTTTCTTTAAATGATCATAAAGAACGCCAAGCCATGCAACATCTCTCGCTACAATAGGTCTGTTAGCATAATCCTCAGCACTTTCATAAACTTTTAAGTTGCCGTCAGAATCAAATTCCGGCGTTTCAACCTGGAGCAATTTTTTTGCAGCATCTTCGCCGAGTATTGACACAAAGAAGTTCATAATCTTCTGTCCGCCCACTCCCGGCATACCTTCAATTATATCAATATCTCCAGGTCTGAAACCAAAAGCCGAAATAGAATAAGTTCCGTTTTCATTTTGCGTAAAGCTGGCTCTGAAGGCTCCGCCTTCAAAAAGAGTAAATCCGCCGTCAGCTCCCACAACGCTTATTAAAACTCCGGCCGAATAGTTGAAAACATTCGTAAATCTTGAATAGATTTTGTTGATCTCTTCATTGCTGCTCATACCTTCCAAAGACACTCTGTCCGGTACAATGTCTACCGTTTTCGCGGTATCACCCAAAACTGATGAATCAGCTGAGCCGCCATTACTTACAGCCGACTCCGCTGCGATAAGAGCATTTGTTCCGATCGACATCATAAACATAAAAGCCACGATGCACGACATTAATTTTTTTCTCATGACACCCTCCATTTTTATTTTTTGTACTGCGTTCACTACGACTTTACCTCCTTTTAATTGTATTTGACTACGCTATCATTATACTTATCCGCTTTGAAAAACAGTAAAAGTATTTGTAAAATATTTGTAAAAATTGACATGCGCATTTTATTGTCTTTCCATATAATTTATACTTCATTATGAAGATTTTTTCAATATTTATCTTATTACGACAACTTTTCCGGATTTGGTGCCGCCGTCTTTTACTACCCATATATATACGCCGCTGGCAACATATTCGCCTCTGTCGTTTTTTCCGTCCCACTTTCCTCTGTCTTGTCCGGCAGACCACTGGACTTTCCTGACTAATTCGCCTGTCGCATTATGGATATTTATTGTTCCGCCGGAAATTGAAAGTCCGTCAATTGTAATGCCGTCATTGTATGTACCGTGCACATTAGCGTTAGACTTGCTGTCGGGTATCCACGGATTAGGAAACGCTCTTGCGGCCTGCGCCGGGACAGGCAAAGCGAAAAATAAAAAACTGAATGTGAAAAAAATTATCATTTTTTTTATCATGATGTCTGCTCCTAACCATACATATAAACACAATCTGTTAACCAACCGCCGTTACTGCATTTTCTCCAAAGCTCTTTTGGCTTCAGTTTTGTCCGGTTTGAAGTAAAGCGCCTTTTTTAAATATTCTCTGGCCTTTTCAAACTCGCCTTTACTGTATAATGTCATTCCTTCTTCATAATACTTTTGGGCCACGTCTCCGGCAACCCTTTCAAGTTCAAATGCAGCAGAAGTGTTATGCGGATTATAACTCAAAGCCGTTTTATATTCCTTTGCGGCAGCTTCAAAATTATTTTTTCTAAAATGTTCAAAACCTTTTCTGTAATGAGTTTCCGAAAGATCATAACTGATTTTTGTAATATATGTTTGAGCATTTTTAGAATAATCCTCAAATCTGTACTTATCGGCAAGATCCTTGCTTCTTCTAAAGTATTTGACGGCTTCTTCAAGCCTGTTTCTCTCGTAAAATTTTAAAGCCGTTTCAAAGTTGCGGGAAAGTTCTCCTCTGACTTTGTCCTGCTGCTCAATAATTTTTCTCTGCTCTTCGTATTCAAGTATTTGTTTTATGTTGCTTTCGGCTTTTGCGATAAGTTCCTGCGCGTCTCTTCTGTGCGGCGCGGCAATAACAATAGCTTCAAAGTATCTTATAGCTTCCTGAAATTTCCCCTGATTAAACAGATCCATTCCCTGACCGTACATTTCCGCCACTTTATCCGAAGCGATTTTTGAAAGCTGGCTGTCTACCGATACCATGGCGTCTTTGGCAGACTCGTTCGGCGGATCAATGTCCAAAATAAAGTTCAATGCTTCTTTAGCTCTTACAAGCTCGCCCTGCGCGTAAAAATTCTGATATCTTGCCCACAAATACTGAATTTCCTCGCTGTTTTTCTGTCTTTCTCTTACTATTTCGACTTCTTCCGAATACAGATTAACTCTTTCTATTCCGGTTTTTGCCAAGGTATTTTCAGGGTCGATTTCTAAAACTTTACTGTAATTTTTCGCGGATTTCGTCACGTTGCCTTTATCAAGAGCGGATTCCGCTTTTCTCATGTATTCGTTTACCCGTCTTGCATTATACATATCTATGTCCGCAAGATCGTCGATGATTTTCTGTAAATATTTTTGCGACGGTCTGTGTTCGGGATAAACGGCAAGAATTTCGTCAAACTGATTTCGCGCCGTGATATAATCTTTTCTAAAATAAGATTCTACGGCCGTCCTGAAATGATTCTGCATATAATAATCGTAAGCGGTCTGCTGGCTTGTAAATTTTCCGACGGCGCAGCTCAAATTAAAATTATGGGTTCCGTTAAGTTCGGATGACGGAGTGTATGAATAGTCAAACGCAAAACTCTGAAAATCAAAACTCATGCCGAGCCTTAAGTCGCTGTTAAGAGATTTATCGGCAAGTTTCACGCCGCCTCTGAAAGTGAGAAAATAAACCGGAGTTATCGACGCACCTGCGGAAAAGTAGTTTCCGGAGTACATCTGCGCGTTATAATCGAGAATAATGTTTAAATTGTAGAAGTTTTTTTCTCTATAGAGCAGGCCGGCCGCAAAAGCTTCGGGAAGATCATAAGCCGTTTTAACAAACTTGGGTTTAGTGCCAAGGTTTCTGTAAACGGCGGCAAGCGAAATATTGTCAACTGCGGGCAAAGTTAAAATTCCTCCGATATCCACTGCGAAAGCTTCAGTCGTATAATCGCCGAGCGACGATCTCAAAACTTTTAAGTTCATGCCTACGCCGCCGTAATCAACTTCAAGCGGGATGCTCTTTTTGATCGGAAGCGAATAATTCAAAACAAACGCCATATCGTTGGTGCTGTTCATTTTCAGAGAAGAGCCGTCGGCATAATAATAATCCATGTCGCCGTATCCTGCATACATGAAAGATAAACCGAAATTTCCTATCTCCGTAGGGAATTGAACGCCCAAATAATTATATTGTATTATGCCGAACAAAGACGAATAGCTGGCAGACGCTACTATTCTATAGGTATCTAAAGTTGCCGCGGGGTTTAATACGGCAGAGGCCGCCTTATCGGATCTTAAGGCAATACCGGCATCGCCTAAAGCGCCGGTAACGGGATTCGGATTATATGAAAGTATTTGTCCGGCAGTAATGCCGGCATCGGCAAAAACAAAAGAAATTGCATTTGAAACAAGAAAAAACGCAAGAAGCAGAGATATAATTTTTTTATTCATTTAGAATTATTCCTTGAAGCGCAAATATTAACCGACCAACAACAACCGCTTCGGCCTGCATCCGCCCCTTCGCGGGCAAAGGGGAATTAGAGCGTGTTCACACAGCCTATCGCCTTCCGTTATTCGTTAGTATCTTTTATCATACCTTTTAATTTTAGTAAAGCGGAATTTTCCAAATCTTTGACTTTTGATACGGATATATCCAACTCTTCCGCGATATCTTTTATCGACATTTTTTTGCCGGCGCATCCGCCAAGCGCGAATCTGAAAGACAATACGGCTTTTTCTTTTTCAGAAAGTTTTGAAATCATTTCAGAAAGCATTTCGCTGTCGGCGTTTTGTACTATTGTATCAAATATTTCAGGCTGGGACTTATCTTCCACGGAATCGACAAAATATCTCGTATGTTCTCCGGAGTCAACTTCCTTATCCAGAGAAACCGCGTTTGAAACATTTCTGGACATCGCCAACGCATCCGACACTTCGGAAACATTTATACCGAGTATTTTCGCGATTTTTTCAAGGGAAATGTTTTTGCCTGATTTTGTATTTTCATCAATTATCTTTTTTATTTCCGACAAAGTATTTTTTACATTTTGCGGAGTTTCAATTATATTAACATTTTTCGAAATATAATTCTGCATATTTTTTATTACCCAAAACCACGCGTATGTGGAAAAGGCCGTGTTTTTATCATTCTTATATTTCAGCGAAGCTTCAAACAAACCGAGCCTTCCCTCTGCGACAAGCTCGTCAAATTCCATATACGGAAAAAAAGAGCCGTACTTCCTGGCAATGGCAAAAACAAGGGGATCGTATTTACTGAGATCGTCCTTGTTTTGAATTGACTGCGCATCACTTTTTTTTGCTGTTTTGATCCGGGACAAATTTAAAACCTCTTCCGAAAACAGTCTCTATCCTCTTGCTCCACTGGCCTAAAGCCTGTCTTAAATTTTTAATATGCGTATCGATCGTTCTCGTGGTAATGGCGACATTGTATTCAAAAACGTTTTCCAAAATAAAATCTCTGTTTAAAACAAAGTTCGGCCTCAGCAAAAAAGTGTGAAGCAAATCGAACTCTTTCGGACGAAGAGTAACCCCTCTTTTATTGACCGTGACCGTACGCGAATCAAGATTCATGACAAGCCCGTCGCACTCGAGTATATTGGATTCATTCTTACGGCCGGTTCTTCTGAGCAGAGACTTTACCCTCGCGACAAATTCTTTATTGCCGAAAGGTTTTGTTACGTAATCGTCCGCCCCCACGCCGAACCCTATAATTTTATCGGTTTCAGACGACTCGACGGTAAGCATTATTATCGGCATATTTTTCGTTTCGGCGTTTTCCCTTAAAAGCCTGCAAAGTTCTATGCCGCCTATTTGAGGCATCTTCACGTCTAGTATAACTAAATCCGGTTTTGATTTCAATATTCTTTTATACCCTTCTTCGGTATCCTGACAGGCTATAACCTTAAAATTTTCTCTTTCCAAGACATCCTTGACGAGATTTCTTATACTTTCCTCATCGTCAACAACAACAATTTTGTTTTCTATCATTGTTATCCTCACTTTCTCCGTTCAAAAACATAAGAACTTTTTTCATTGCGTTTTGCCACGGCTTTAAGTTCCGCAGCGCGTTTGGAAATGTCCGCGAAATGAGTCAAATTGCTGGTTTCGGTGCTTATGATGGCAACGGACACCGTCATTATGGGAAAATTTATTTTATTGAATTGTCTGTCGACAGACATAATATATCCGTTTCTTTTGTCGTTTTCGTCATAAAAACCCGTAATGCCGGCGTCAAATTTATCAATAAATTTCCGCGCGAACGTTTCGGCTTTTTTTGTAGAGGTTATCATTACAAAATCGTCTCCGCCTATATGCCCGACAAAATCTTCTTCGTTGCAATCCGTTTTTATGGCAGACAAGAGACAGTCGGCCGTAAATTTTATAACGTCGTCGCCGCGCTGAAAACCGTATTTATCGTTATAACTTTTGAAATTTGAAATATCTATATACAGTAAAGCAAACTGCTTGCCGAGCTGCAGTCTTTTTTCGGCTTCGGCTTTTATAGCCGCGTTTCCGGCAAGCGAAGTAAGAGGATTCGCGTCGACGCTCAGCTTTTTTCTTTCCAATATTGTCCTCACGCGCGCAAGCAGCACCGCCGATTTAAACGGTTTTGTTATATAATCGTCAAGGCCTAAGCTGAAGCCTTTTATTTCTTCGCTCTCGCCGCTGATAGCCGTAAGCATTATTACGGGAAGATTCATAAATTTCGGCTCTTTTCTAAGCTGCGTAAGAACCTCGTATCCGTCCATCTCGGGCATTGAGCAGTCCAAAAGCACAATATCCGGGCTTTCGGAAAAAATTTTGTTAAGCCCGTCCTTTCCGTTAACGGCCGTGATAACATCATAGCCGGCAAGGTTCAAAATGTCATTCAACATTTCCCTCAAAAAAGGCTCATCGTCAATAATCAATATTTTTGCCATGTTTTGATTTCAGCTCCTTATAGGCAGAACAAATTTAAATGTCGTACCCGATCCCAATTCGCTCTCCGCCCATATTCGTCCGCGGTGCAGCTTTACTATTTCATATACTATGGAAAGACCGAGGCCGGTGCCTTTCGGTTTTTTAAATTCGCCTTCTTTGACCTGATAAAATTTCTCAAACACCTTCTCCGTATCATGCTTTGACAGCCCGACTCCCGTATCGGCAACCCATAATTCGACAAATTCGTTTCCGTACGACGGAGAAATCATTCCGCTTAAAGTTATCCTGTCGCCTTCTTTCGTAAATTTAAACGCATTGCTTACAAGATTGGTGATGACCTGCTTGATTTTTTCATTGTCTCCGTAAATAGGCGGCATCGCGTTGGGAAGATTAAACGAAAGTTTTTTGTTCTGCGTTACGGCCAAAGATTCAAAAAGCAATGCTATTTCCCTTATAATTTCATCAACAAAAACGGGTCCCGCCTTGATTTCAAACTTTCCGGCTTTCATCTTTGCCAAATCAAGAATGTTGTTTATAAAATTCGTAAGCCTTATCGTCGCGTCCTTTACTATTTTCAGGCCTTTAAGCTGCTGCAGCGGAGAATAATTTTTTTCAACGCCTTCCATCAGCAAATCGCAGTAACCGTCTATAGCGGCCAACGGAGACCTGAGCTCATGCGAAACACTCGAAACAAATCCGTCTTTAAGTTCGTCCGTTTCTTTAACTTTAACGATCATTTCATTGAAAGTTTTAGCAAGAACGCCGATCTCATCGCTTCTCTTAACGTCAACGTTTACGTTCATATCGCCTTCGCCGATCTTTTTCGCGGCTTGCGCAAGCAGCCTCATAGGCTTGCTGAGCTGCCATGCCATAAAATTAGCGCCGAGTATTCCTATGATCAGCGCCATGAAAGCGACCGTTTTGATTTGTCCGGAAATCAGCGATATTCCCTGCTGTACAAGCGAATCCATATAATTTTGTGAAAACCCGACGATCAGCGTGCCGAGATATTTATCGCCGATCAATATGGGAGACGCATACTCGCAAACATTTTCACCCGTAAGGGACTCATAGCGCTCCGTGCGGGGCGAATATATATTTCTTAATCTCGGCGTAAAAGCCGAACCGATATTTTTATCATCTCTTGACGTAAAAACATTTTTTTTACGGGAAATATACGCGGCATACACGATCGCCGGTTTGTGTATCGATACTATTGATTCAATTATACTGTTTATCTGATCGTCTTCTTGGACTTTTAAAGCTTCTTCGCAGGAATGAAAAAAGACTTTGAAAGATCTGTCGCGATCTTCCTCAAACTGTAAAGTCAAAAAGTTTTTTTGTGCTGAAAAGATTGTGTATGAGACGAAAAAAATTACTACAAGTAAAAGAATGGAAACCGAAAGAGTGAACTTAAGCCTTAAGTTCATTTAACAGCCCTTATAAAAAGTATTTGGAGGATATATTTTAATTTGCCGGACATAAAAATTTTATGTCCGGCAAGATCAAAATAATAATAAATATCTTATTCTTTAGGTTCTAAAGAAATAACGATTCCCGTATTCATCTTGTTTGCGACGAAGTTATAGAGCCAAGCAACAACGATCGCGCCTACAGACATAATTACAGTGTAAAGAACTACGAAAATCACCCAAGACAAAAGTCTCGGTCCGAACCCAAGACCTGCGGCCAAATCTGTAGGGAAAATAAAAAATGTGAAAATACCAATCACTGCTCCCAAGATAGCAAACACTATCGGGAACACTTTTACAACCGACATCAACTGAACGTTCTTAACATCGTAAAGTGACATTGCACCCTCCTGAATTTATATTCAACTTCTACTTCTTTACAAATTTATGCTTTGATTATAACAGAGTTATATTATCTTGTCAATCTTTTTAGAAGACAAGAATCAAGATAATATCATGATAAGCGGCTGCAAATACAAAAATATTTATTTTTACCCGCCGTCTTATCTTCTTTCTTTCCTGTCTTTTATTTATATATTCTTATCATATCTTCAAGTGACATCGGCTTGTAATCCGACGCGTGTCCGGCCGTGCCGAAATCTTTCATTTTTGTGACGATAAGATTTTTCAAAGCCGTTCTCGCGGGAGCCAAATAATCTCTCGGGTCGAATTTTTCAGGCGTTTCCGCAAACACTTTTCTGATCGCCGCGGTAATGGCAAGCCTGCCGTCGGTATCAACATTAATTTTTGACACGCCGAGCTTTATCGCTTCCTGCAAATCGGACATTGGAACGCCGGTCGCTCCCGGCATTTTTCCTCCGTATTTATTTACTTCGTCGGTCAATTCTTTCGGAACTGACGACGCTCCGTGCAGAACGATAGGAATATCGATAAGGCTTCTTATCTCTTTCAAAACGTCAAAAGCAAGGTTTGACGCGCCTTTAAATTTATAAGCGCCGTGCGATGTTCCGATGGCGATCGCCAAAGAATCAACGCCGGTAGCTTCGACAAAACTCTTCGCTTCCCGGGGATCGGTCAAGTGGATTTGATCCGCGCCGTGGCCGTCTTCAATTCCGCCGAGCGTGCCGATTTCGGCTTCAACCGAAACGCCTCTGGCATGCGCGTATTCGACGACCGATTTTGTTACCTGAACGTTGTAATCGTAAGTCGAAGGAGTTTTTCCATCCTCCATCAAAGAGCCGTCTATCATTACCGACGAAAAACCGAGTTCTATCGCTTTTTTCGCGGACTCTAAAGAGTTGCCGTGGTCCAAATGCATCGCGACGGGAATGTCCGGATTTTCAATAACGGCGGCCTTCATCAAATATCCCAAATACGTGAAATTAGAATATTTCAAAGCGCCTCTGCTTGCCTGAATTATCACCGGAGACTGCGTTTCTTTCGCGGCTTCCATGATCGCCTGGATCTGCTCCATATTGTTTACATTGTAAGCGCCTACGCCGTAACCGCTTTTTTTCGCCTCGTCTAAAATCTGTTTTACAGGTACTAAAGCCATACTGTATTCTCCTTTCAAAGACAATTACGAATTGGGTCTCTCTAAAAACCTGTCTAAAGCGATGTCATTCCCGTGAAAACGAGAATCCATTTTTGTCATTATCGTCGGACACATTTAAAAGCAGCATGGATACCCGTTTTCACGGGTATGACAAAATTGGGTTTTTAGAGAAACCCAATTCGTAATTTCTATTATTTTTTTTTCTTTTTCACTTTATCTTTTGCCGGCGCAGTCTTTGTTTTTGCTTTGGCCTGCCGCGCTTTATTTTCTTTTTTCTTCGGCGATGAAACTCCGGAAAAAACGCCCATGTTTCTGAATTTATCATATATGTCGTCGGCAATTTCCCGGGGACTCATATCTTCATATTGTTTCAGATATTTATTTACCGCGCTTTTGATATTCAAAGCCGTTTTAGCAGGGTCCATATGCGCGCCGCCGAGAGGTTCTTTTATAATTTCATCGATAACTTTGAGCTCAAGCAAATCGTTCGCGGTTATTTTCATAGCTTCAGCCGCTTCTTTCGCTTTTGAACCGTCTCTGAAAAGAATGGCCGCGCAGCCTTCCGGAGAAATAACGGAATAGTACGCATTTTCAAGCATAAGCACTTTGTTAGCTACGCCGATGCCCAAAGCTCCGCCCGAGCCGCCTTCTCCTATCACGATACTGAGGACCGGAACTTTCAGATCGGACATATCCCTTAAATTTCTTGCGATCGCTTCAGCCTGGCCTCTTTCTTCAGCCGCGATCCCGGGATATGCTCCCGACGTATCTATAAACGTTATTACGGGTCTGTTAAATTTCTGGGCAAGATTCATAACTCTCATGGCTTTGCGGTATCCTTCGGGATGCGCCATGCCGAAATTTCTGTCCATATTTTCCTGAAGAGTTCTTCCCTTCTGATGCCCGATAACCATAACAGGCTTTCCGTCAAGCGTCGCCATGCCGCACAACAAAGCGCTGTCGTCTCCGAACGCTCTGTCGCCGCGCAATTCTACAAAATTTTCAAATATTATTTTGATATAATCCGTTGTATACGGTCTTTGAGGATGTCTTGCGATTTGAATTCTCTGCCATGGAGTGAGAGAACCGTAAATTTTCTGGCTGAGCTCCTGTCTCTTTTTTTCCAGATCCTCGATCTGCCGCGAAAAATCAACGTTTCCGTTCCCTGAAGCGGATTTTAGGCTTTCTATCTTTTTTTCAATTTCAATTATAGGCTGCTCAAAATCAAAAGGATTATTCATGTATACCTCTAAAATTTTCCGGAATAGCTTACTTTAAAAACTCTTTCGTTGGGAAGTTTGTCGTCTGCAGAATCCTTGCCCCAGCAATCTCTCATCATAAAATCCACGTCAACGGCTTCCGTAAGAGTAAGCCTTAAGCCAAAATTTATTCTGGCATCCGGAAAATATCCCATATTGTCATATTCGGTCATCAAAAAGACCGTATCCTTTGCAAAAGGAGCGGGAATTATCGCATTTGCAAAAGCGTGAACCGTAGTATCTTTAAAATTATTCACGTTAATGCCAAGATTAACATTCAATCCTTCAAAAAAAACTTCCCTTCCGGTCACAAGATAAATGCCCCTGCCTCTCTGCACATAATCGTCTTCCAGATCCTCATCAAAAAAATAACCCTGGCCGTCATAACCAAAAGCCACGCTCGGCCAAATCATATTGCCTTCATAAAGCCTTATCTTGACCGACAAAGCAGGAACCGCGATAGTCATCTCTTCATTTCCGACAAAATTATCCAGTTCCCAAGCGATCCCGACATACATAAATTTAAACACCCCGAAGTCCAGCCTGGTCTGTACGCTTCCGCCGCTAAAAAATCTGAAACTTACGTCATAACTTCCGTAATTCAAAATACCCGTTGTGGGGCTGTCCAAAATATAAAGATTGTTTGCAGAAGAAACTGAAATAAAACATAAAAGTCCAATAAAAGAACATATTATTTTTTTATACATTTTAAAATTCCTCTTCCGAAAAAATACTTAAATCAATCTTAATAATTGTATAATTTTTGAATTTTTAAGTCAATTTTTTGGCGGAACCTCAAAAACAGCAAGCGTCAAAGCGCCGCTTTTCGGTTTTATTTCAGGCAAGCGCATTTTAACTTATATTTTTTGAACATAAAAAACAGCAAGCATAATATTGAAAAAATCATGCACATATATACAAACACATCGCCAATCATAACGTATAAGCTTCTGTAATTATTCGTATATACATGTCCGGTAAAACTTATATTCTCTTCAACTTTTGTCTTTACCGAACATCTGCCGCTTGAACTTATAATTGCTGAAATTCCCGTATTTGCCGCAACAATTAAATTCTTTCTTGTTTCAACCGCCCTGAAAATATTCATGACAAAATTCTGGTAAGGGGTCGCCATGTTGGAAAACCACGCGTCGTTTGTGTGATTCGTTAAAATATTGGCGCCTTGCAATACTAAATTTCTTGATAAATCGGGATAATATCTTTCCGAACAGATATTTATT
>WRNH01000066.1 GCA_009776745.1 Endomicrobiia bacterium
CTCCTATCAATAGTCTCGCTATTGCTTCGTCGCCGCGCCTTGCATTTGGGCTTGTTTTGGCCAAACGCATGCGCGTTATATGTGTCAACACGCCCTAATAACACTCGGGGACAGGCTTTTGTCGTTATCGTCGGACACATTTAAAAGCTGCATGGATACCCGTTTTCACGGGTATGACAAAATTTGGTTTTTAGAGATACCCGATTAAGAATGAAAAACTGCTATGCTTTCGCATACTGCTTACCCCTCGCCTCTGAACTTCTGAGCTGCCCGGGCTGATGACGACGCCTGCGGCGCCATCGCTAAAACCATCTTATAATCATCCATTATAAAACCGTTTCCTATGTCTTGTTTTATCTCGCAATCAATAACAAAACCCATTTTTTTATAAGCTTCAATCGAATTCAGATTATTTTTATTCACCGTGAGCCAAATATATTTATAGTTATTTTTTTTAGCAAAATCTTTTATAAATGAAAGCGAAGCTTTCCCAAAACCTTTTCCCCTGCTGTTTTTATGAATATACAATTTACTTAAAAAAAGATTTTCTTCCTGTCCGGATACCGCAAAATATCCGTTTACGCCGCCGGAATTATCGTTCACAAGAAAATATTTATAACCGTTTTCCGACATTTGTCCGGCAATCGCCTCCGCCGATTGAAATTTTTCCAGCATATATTCAATCTGTTCGGAAGTTATTATAGACGCATAATGTTCGCGCCAAATTTCAAACGCGATTTTTTCAGTCAATAAAATTAACTCTTGATTTTCTACGGGTATGATTTTAATTTTCATTTAAACTCTGCTATTTCTTCCGGAAGCTTCGCTTCCGTTTGCAATGACGGCAAAAAGCCTTTATCTGTCTAGAATCTGTCGACATATATTACGCACATGCGCTGCTAAGATTTACCAAAAAGCTGCCGCAGCCCCTTTGGGGTTTAGTCAAAACAAACCCAACTGCGGCATTGCGGTTCCTATCAATAGTCCCGCTATTGGCTTCGTCACAACTTAGTTGTCGCGCCTTGCATTTGGGCTTGTTTTGGCCAAACGCATACGCGTAATATGTGTCGACAGACTCTAATTATTCTTTGCAGTCAAAACTATTTTGTAACATTAAACCTGAACTCTATTATATCTCCGTCTTTAACCGTATAATCTTTCCCTTCGCTTCTGAGAAGTCCGGCGTCTTTTACCGCCTTTTCGTTTCCAAGCCTGTATAAGTCGTCATAACTCATAACTTCGGCCCTGATAAAACCTCTTTCAAAATCCGTATGAATAACGCCGGCAGCCTGAGGAGCGAGAAATCCTTTTTTTATCGTCCACGCGCGCACTTCGGTTTCTCCGGCGGTAAGAAATGTCGCAAGCCCCAAAAGAGAGTATCCCGCGCTTATCAAACGGTTAAGACCGGGTTCCGTAAGGCCAAGATCTTTTAGAAATGTTTCCTGATCGCCTTCTGAAAGCTCCGAAAGTTCGGCTTCAATCTTGGCGCAGATAGGTATCGCCTGAGCGCCTTCATTTTTTGCTTTGTCTTCAACAATTCTCGTATATTTATTTTCCATGCCCGGAAGATCGTTTTCCGAAAGATTACACGCGTATAAAACCGGCTTTGCCGTTATAAGAAAAAACTCTTTTAACAGCAATTTTTCATCATCAGTCAGACTCAAAGTTCTTGCTGGGTTTCCTGCCTCCAGATGAACTTTAACTTTCACGGCAAGCTCTCTTTCGGCAAGAATTTTTTTATCGTTAAGCCTTATGCCTTTTTCAAGCCTTTCAAGTTTTTTTGCCATGGCTTCCATATCGGCAAGGATCAGTTCCGTATCAATAATTTCAATATCTCTCAAAGGATCCACTCCGCCCATAACATGCGTAATATCGCCGCTTTCAAAACATCTTACAACGTGAACTATCGCCGCGGTTTCCCTTATATGCGCCAAAAACTGATTGCCCAGCCCCTCGCCTTTTGAAGCGCCTTTAACAAGTCCGGCAATGTCAACAAACTCCACTGCCGCAGGAACTTTCTTCTTTGAGTGATAAAGCTTCTCAAGAAAATCTAACCTTTTGTCCGGAACGGCCACAACGCCGACATTAGGATCTATCGTGCAAAACGGATAGTTCGCGACTTCCGCCCCTGCTTTTGTGATCGCATTAAACAATGTCGATTTCCCGACATTCGGGAGCCCCACAATGCCAAGTTTCATATTCCCTCTTTATCGTTATTTCTTACAATGACATATAGTATACAACTTACTGCAAAGAAAATAAACCTTATATGCCTGACGCACGCGACAAACGCATGAAAACTAAAATGAGATCTGCTCTCCGTCGAAGTAGTTCTCCCTCTCCCTTGTCAGGGAGAGGGCAGGGTGAGGGCGGTCTCGACGAGACATTTTTTTCATGCGTTTGTCATGGTCTGACGCATGGACGCACAGAGGCGCGGAACGGCTGCGGACGTTACAATACATCTGTCTATCTTCGGCCGAAGACCGGCGGGATTGCAAAAAAAACATAAGAATTGTATAATCAGTACATGAAAAAATTTATACCTTTATTACCAATGTTTTTAATTGCGGCATGCGTACCGCATCAACAGATCGCGCAAACGGTTGAAGAAGTTTCCGCAGAACAGACTCAAATAATAACCAAGGAGACAAAAAGAATGAACGCAGTTATTGAAACATCGTTGGGAAACATTACTATTGAGCTTTTTCCGGACAAAGCGCCTCAAACTGTCGCGAATTTTGTAGAACTTGCGGAAGGAACAAAAGAGTTTACCGATCTGAAAACCGGCAAAAAAGTAAAACAAAAATTTTATGACGGACTTGTATTCCACAGAGTTATACCTGATTTTATGATTCAGGGCGGATGTCCGTTAGGAACGGGAACAGGCGGCCCTGGGTATAAGTTTGAAGACGAAATAGATCCGAGCCTGAAATTTGATAAACCCGGAAAACTTGCAATGGCAAACGCCGGCCCGAATACAAACGGCTCGCAGTTTTTTATAACCGAAGCTGCAACGCCGTGGCTAAACGGAAACCACACGATTTTCGGGCAGGTCATCTCAGGAATGGAATTAGTTAAAAAAATCGCAAGAACCGAAGTCGATTTTTCAGACAAACCCATTAATCCGGTAATAATAAAAAGCATAGTTATTGAAAGATAAATGAGGCAGAGAGTCGGGAGTAGTTAGCCGTTAAAAGGATTTTTATGAAAAAAGTTGTTTTTATAACAGCTCCGGAAATTTTCAGGGATGAAGAGTACGCAAAACCTAAAGAAATTCTTGAAAGCGCAGGAGTAAAAGTAGTTACTGCCAGCACAAAAAAAGGCGAAATATCCGGAAGATTCGGCATGAAAACAGTCAGCGATATGACCGTAGACGAAGTAAATCCTGACGATTTTGACGCTATAGTTTATGTAGGCGGCTCCGGAGCAAGCGTATTTTTTGAAAATCCGGCAGCCTTAAACCTTGCTAAAACTTTTTTTGCTTCAGGCAAACCGACGACCGCAATATGCATCGCGCCTACAATTCTCGCAAATGCCGGAGTGCTGGAAGGAAAAACAGCCACTGTTTTTCCCGACGGAAAAGAAGCTTTAGTAAAAGGCGGCGCGAATTACACGGGAAATCCGTTAGAAATTGACGGAAACATAATAACTGCAAACGCTGCGGAAGTCTCGGATGAATTCGGAAACGCCGTTTTAAAAGCAGTCAATAGTTAAAAACAACATAAAAAATCCGGCTTCCGTAAAGCCGTATTTTTTATGTTGTCCGTATTTGCCGTTAATTGTTCTTGATCACTTCTGCGACAGTATCCTGCCGATATCGCAGATAATTGAATTTATTCTGGTGTACTGGTCTAAAATATCCATATGGAGTCCGGAAGTTTCTATTGATTCCTGAAGATTGGCGTGGAGTCTTGCAATATGTTTCTGCCTGAGTTCTGCTACAAAAATTCTTACCGCGGGTTTTGAATCCGAAACTTCTTTTGCCAGCCCTGCATCATTTGTGTTAAAGGCATTGATTGCTTTTGCAAGATTGTCATAAACGGCAGCGTGAATTTTTTTGATATCGGCAATCCCTTCGTCTGAAAACCTCGAATAACCCCTTATTTTCTTTCTGGCTATATGCATAAGATTTCTGTCTATAATGTCGGAAATTTCGTCCAAATCCGAAAGTATGTACAAAAGTTCAATTTCTGTTTTAGACTGCTGCTCGCTAAGTCTTTTTTGCCCTACTTTGGCAATATAAGGAACTATCTCTTTGCTGAGTAAATCTATTTTCATGGCTTTGTATGATATGCTTTCAGGGATTTCTATGTTTCTTGTTTTTAGGGCTTTAATGGAAAATTTAAGCATGTCGAGCACAAACTCGGCAAGCCTTTGGATTTCTTTCTTTGAAAATTCAAGAGCCTTATCGGCATTTTTTTCCACATTCTTAATATCTATGTAAATTGTTCCGAACGCAATTTCCGAGTTTTTAAACGGATAAAAGAAAAATATCATTTTTTGGAGATATTTCAATACCGGAAACATTATTGCCGCATTAAATACGGCAACTAAAGTATGCGACATCGCAATTTGTCTTCCTATATCTTCGGTAAAAAAGAAAGTTTTTGTAAACCGTTTAACGAAAATAAACCATACGCCCTCCCCGTTAACGGATATCCACTGCAAAAAAGGAAATACAAGGATTACGGCCAAGGTTTGCTGGACAACCTGCCATATCATTACTCTTTTTGCGTTTCTAGGAAGCTTTACCGTACCGATCACAACAGTTATGCATGTTCCTATCTGCGAACCTAAAGCTAAGCATACAGCCTGATTAAGAGTAATGACATTTGTAGCCGCTAAAGCTATTACAATGCCTACCACTGCACCGCTGGACTGTATGATAACAGTTATCATTATCCCCGCAAGAATTCCGAAAACCGGGGATTGTATCTGCGCCATAAAATCCAAAAATACGGGATTAAGCGTTACCGGGACCATCGCGTCCGACATCAATTTCATCCCGAAAAACAAAATACCGAAGCCGAATATTGCGTCGCCAATCTCCGAGATTCTTTTCCCTCCGGAAACAAAAGAAACAAAAAAACCTAAAGCTACTATCGGAAGCGCGAAATTAATAAGCCTGAAAGCGACAAGCTGACCGGTAATCGTAGAACCTATGGAAGCTCCCAGCACTACTGACATCGACTGAAAAAAAGATAAAAGTCCGGCGCTTACAAGACTGACAATCAGAAGCACTGTCGCCGAGCTGGACTGGTTTAAAGCCGTCATCAAAAAACCTGAAGCAACTCCTTTTAATTTTGATGACGTAAGAGAAGTTAAGACGGAACGAAACTTATGTCCCGCGGCTTTCTGAAGAGCATTATTGATAAATGCCATGCCGAAAAGAAGAAGCGCAAGTCCTCCGGCGATATTGACAATCATCATCGGAAGCCAATTCTTATTAAACGATACGGAATTAAACACGACATTGCCTGAAGCATCATCTGACGAAGCCATGACTATAATTTCGTCAAGCGCGTTTTTCCCTAAAATGAGTTTCGCTCTGGCGTATCCGTCTTCATCCGTATAAACATGCGGCGCTTCAAAATTACTTAACCCTTTTTTACTGTTATCATTGTTCGCCCTGATAATGGAAAAATCCACTTTTATATTTTTGGCAGGTTCATTATTTTGTCCGGTAATTCTTACCACAAAATCATTTTTTAGAGGATAGCCGCGTATACCCGTTTGCCCGTCGCCGGAAACAAGCGTCAAGCGGTTTTCGGAAGCGAAAACCGCGCAGGATAAGAATAAAAGAATTGATGCCGAAAGAAGTTTGATTTTATTCATTTGTTTTAAAAACAATTACAAATGTGTGTGTTTCGGCTCTGCTGAAACTTATTATCAGGTTTTCGCGCTGCAAAAACTCACCGATCCGCAATTCATCATTCGCAATTCGCAATTGCCCTTTTCAGGTTTTTTCCTGAAAAAGAATAAGGCAGTAAATCTTTTATATTTATAACAATAATGTCTTTGGCATTCTTGTTGACAACTATATCCGCCTGAGGCGCAAGCTCTAAAATCACCTGCCTGCACGCGCCGCAGGGAAAAACACTGCCGCTTTTTGTCCATACGGCAACAATTTCAATATTTTTTTCTCCGGCTGAGACCGCGTTAAACAAAGCGCTCCGCTCCGCGCAGTTTGTAAGCCCGTAAGAAGCGTTTTCAATATTAGTTCCTTTATAAATCTTGCCGCTTGCGCACAGTACCGCGCTGCCGACGGAAAATTTTGAATACTTGCTGCGGCTGTTTTTAGCCGCAGCCTTGGCTTCTTCAATAAGTTTGATATATTTTTTTTCTTTCATATAATTTTAGAAGCTGAGAAGTCGGGCAACAGCTTTATAATTGCCGTCTTGTATTGCCGTTACTCATCTTCTCAGCTTCTCATCATCCCATCTTTTATTTGTTAAAGTATTTATCCAAAAACAACGCTAATTTTTTATACGTCGGACTTATTAAAAGTTTTTCCGGCGCCGTCATGACTGCAGATTTTAACGAATCGCAGCATGAACATTTTGCCTGTCTCTGCGAAAGTTTTGCGGCTAAATCTTTTATGACTCTTCTGCTGTTTGAGATATTTGCCGCAACGGCGGCAACTACGGCATCATTGGTGACCTCTTCGCCTTCTTTCCATACGTCAAAATCCGTTACCAGCGATATATTCGCATAACACATCTCCGCTTCTCTTGCAAGTTTTGCCTCGGGTACGGCAGTCATTCCCACTATGGAAAAACCCTGCTGGCGGTTTACTTCGGACTCGGCTTTAGTCGAAAATTGAGGACCGTCAATGCACACATATGTACCGCCGAAATGATGTTCTATGCCGAGTTCGTAAACGGACTGATGTATGATCTCCCTTATTTCATCGCAGAAAGGTCTTGCCATTCCGACATGCGCGACTATCCCTTCTCCGAAAAAAGTGTTCGGTCTGTTTTTTGTCCTGTCAAAAATCTGATCGGGAATAACAAAATCTTTCGGTTTTACTTTTTCTTTCAGAGAACCGCATGCGGTAAAAGCCACTATCTGTTCAACGCCTATTGATTTTAAAGCGTACATATTTGCTCTCTGGTTTATCTCTGAAGGAAGAAGAACATGGCCTCTTCCGTGTCTTGGAAGAAACGCGCAGCTGATTCCGTTTATCACGCCTGTCACGATTTTGTCGGAAGGCTTGCCGAAAGGCGTATCGATATCTTTTTCAACAACATTTTCAATACCGTCGATTTCATACAACCCGCTGCCGCCGATAAAAGCAATCTTTGCCAAACTTTCTTTTTCTGCCATTTTTACCTCCAATTTTTAACTGCAAAGTGAAGATTGAAGAGTGGAGAGTGAAAATATTGTGTTTCGGCGGAGTTTACCCTCAAGTGCCTAAATCGGGAGCCGAAACTTATTTACATGTTTTCGCAAAGCGAAAACTCCTTATCTTCACTCTTCACTTTTCACTCTTCAATCTATTTATTCTAATAAGTCGGTTTCACGTCAATAACGCAAAGCTGGGCGATCTGTTTGTCATTTCTGCCGACGATGTCCATGTGAAACGCAATATCCACCAAGTTTTCATTTCTCAACATTTCCGAATAATCGCCGTGATTCCAAAAAACCGCCTGAACATTTCTGCTGCCGTGCTGCGAAACCTTAAATTTTACATGCTCGTATTTAGAACCGAACGGCGCAACTTCAGTGACAGAAACGCCTTTCAAACAAAAAACAGGCCTCTGATTCTGCATCCCGAAAGGTTCCAAAATGTCCAGTTGTTTGTAAAAATCAAGACTTATATCCGAAATTTTAAGTTCTCCGTCGATTTCAATACTTTCACACGGATCAAAATCAACAATATGTTTTTCCGCGTGCTCTTTGATCCTTCTTTTAAACTCTTCTATATTCGCGTGCGATACGGTAAATCCCGCCGCCTGGCTGTGTCCTCCGTATTTGACAAGAATATCTTTAACGCTCTCAAGAGCCGCTATCAAATCAAATCCGGGTACGGATCTTGCCGCGCCTATCGCCTCGTTTCCGTCTGAAATTAAAAGAAACGCGGGCTTCATATGATTTTTCACCATTTGCGACGCGACTATTCCGGTAACCCCGTGCTCAAGATTTGCCGCGTCTACGATCAACACTTTATCTTGTTTCAAATCGCATTGCCGGTTTAAGAGAAGATTAAACTGTTCGACATTTTCAGACTGCAGCCATCTCCGGTCACCATTAAGTTTGACGATATCCGCATAAAGATTTTTTGCCTGAAAAGCGTCGGACGTCATAAGCAGCTGCGCGGAAAGCATTCCTCTTCCCATTCTTCCGGAAGAGTTTAACATAGGTGTAACATTCCACGAAATAGATCTGGAATTTATATATTGTATATTTCTTGAAACAAGAGTATCTTCAATCAAAAGCCCAAGCCCGGGTCTGGCATTGGGATTTGAATCGATTATTTCAAGCCCTTTTTTTACGATTATACGGTTCTCGTCGATTAAAGGCATTGAATCGGCGATAGTGCCTAAAGCGCATAAATCAAGATTATCCTTAAAAAACTTTTTCATTCTCAAATCTTCGTTATTTCTCTTGATTTTGCAGCTGCGCAAAACTTTCTTTTCAAAATTCTCGTCTCCGGCAAAATCATGAATGACAAAGATTTCAATTCTGTCTTTCAGCAAAGCGTCATTTTTTACGACTGCATCCTTGAGTTCTTTATTATTAGTATAAACTTTAGAAGCTTGTTTAAAAATACTTTTTATTCCGCTGATACCGGAGAAAGAATCCTGTCCCGTATTAATATCGTTTTTAAGTTTTACATAAAAACCCGAAAAATCCGACTCTTTCTGCTCAGCATAACATATCACTATCTCTTTATTGTATTCTTTTGAAAATGCCGTCATCAAAACCTGCGCCGTTTTTAAAGCCACGGTGCAGCCTGCAATATCTTTAAAAGGATAAGGAGAATCCGCGCTTTTCGGATTGATAACCGCATAAGCTTCCGGAACGCCTTCGTACGGCGGCTCGTGATGATCCGTAAGAATCACGTCAATTCCCAGCCCGTTTGCGTATTTTATCTCTTCAAAAGCGGATATGCCGCAATCGACCGTTATTAAAAGCTTAACGCCTTCCGCCGCATATTTAGTGAGAATATCTTTATGTATGCCGTAACCTTCGTCCGCCGGAACGTACCACTGGGCATTGCCGCCGAGTTCTCTTATAGTGTTTACCATAACATTTACCGCGGTTATCCCGTCAACGTCTCTGTCGCCGTAAATCAAAATAGCTTCACCGCCGTTGATCGCGCTTTTAATTCTTTCAACCGCTTTTTGCATATCAGGAAAAATAAAAGGATTGTAAAGCTGTTCTATTCCTCCGTGCATAAAAGAAACGGCAAGTTCAACGCTGTCAATCCCTCTATTGACCATAACCGCGGCTATTTTAGGATGAACGGAAAGCGCGCCGGCGATTTCCGCCGTTTTCTGAGGATTATTCGGATAAAATTTCCAATTTCTTTCTTTTTCCAAATTCATCAGGATAATGTTTCCTTTATCAGTGCAGGTCTTTTTGTCTGTTCGTCCGATATTATACAGCTGTCAGACATAATAAATGCCGCCTCGTCGATGTTAGCGGAAGAATTATAAAGAAGTTCGGAAATAACTTCGCCTTCTTTGACATAATCGCCTGTTTTTTTGTGAATTAAAATACCGGCCGCGTGATCCACTGGATCTTCTTTTTTGTTTCTGCCGGCTCCTGTCATAACCGCCGCTATGCCTATTTCTCTTGTTCTCATATAAGATATGTATCCGGATCTAGAAGCTTTGATCTTTAAAGAATTTCCGGCTTTCGGCAAAATGCCGTCGGGATCATCTATAACCGCGGGATTGCCTCCCTGCATTTTAATTACCTGTCTGAACTTTTCCAAAGCCGCGCCGCTTGAAATCTGCTTTTCGGCAATTGCCGCGGCGGTTTTCATATCGGGCGCTTTTTGGGAATTAAATATCATCATAGCGGCAAGTTCCAAAGAAAGCTCCGACAAATCATTTTTTAAATTTCCTTTCAGGATTTCTACCGCCTGTTTTATTTCTATGGCATTTCCGGCGCAATTGCCGAGCGGCGTGTCCATATCTGTAATAACGGCCGAAATATTTCTTTTAAAAAATGTTCCTATGTTTATCATTTTTTGGGCAAGTTCTTTAGCGTCTTTGTACGATTTCATAAAAGCGCCGTTTCCGGTTTTAACGTCCAGAATAAGAGTTTTAGCGCCTTCCGCTATTTTTTTTGACATGATGCTCGCGCATATCAGCGGTATAGACTCTACCGTCGCTGTCGCGTCGCGCAAAGCGTACATTTTTTTATCGACGGGCGCTATTTCCCGCGTTTGCCCGATAAGAGCCATATTGGCATATTCTAAAAAGCCAAGAAATTCTTTTTTATCCGCGTTGACCCGAAAACCCGGTATCGATTCAAGTTTATCCAAAGTTCCGCCGGTATGCCCGAGCCCTCTTCCGGACATCATTGGAACGCATACGCCGGAACTTGCCGCGACCGGAGCAACAATCAAAGACGTCCCGTCTCCCACTCCGCCGGTAGAATGTTTATCGGCCGTCGGCGTATCCGGAAAATGCAAATTCATTATATCTCCGGAATTTGCCATAGCGTCAGTGAGATAAAATGTTTCTTCGTCAGTCATTCCCGCAAAAAAAACCGCCATTAAAAAAGCCGACATCTGATAATCGGCAATTTCTCCATTATTATAATTAAAGACCACAAAATCTATTTCTTTTTTTGAAAGAGTTTGAAGGTTTCTTTTTTTATATATGATATCGTATATTCTCATTTGATATCCTCCAAAACTCCTTTAATTATTTTTGTCATATTTAAGCCGGTTTTTTTTCCCGTTTCCAAAACCTCTTGATGATTTAACCGCGTTTTGTTTATGCCGGCCGCCATATTTGAAACATATGAAATACCCAAAACTTTCATTTTCATATGCGCTGCGGCAATAGCTTCATACACCACAGACATTCCGACAATATCTCCCCCGAGTTTTCTGTACGCATCAACCTCCGCAGCCGTTTCATAAGACGGACCGGTAACGCCGAAATATACGCCTTCATACGCCTTTATCTTAAGTTTTTTTGCAGTTTTTATAGATTTATTTCTGAGCTTTAAATCATAAATTTCCGTCATCTCCGGAAATCTTTCTCCGAGCCCGTCAATATTCGTTCCTATCAACGGATTATTACCCGTAAAATTTATATGATCCTTTAAAACAACAATATCTCCGTGTTTGTATTTTTTATTAATCCCTCCGGCGGCGGCGGTTATTATAACGGTTTTTACGCCCAAAGCATTCATTATCCTAACGGGATAAACCACATCCTGAGCGCTGTGTCCCTCGTAATAATGAAAACGTCCGCTAAAAATAAGGAACTTCGTTCCTTTGTGAGAACAAAAATTCAACTCTCCCGCATGCCCTGAAACCGTAGTTTTTGCAAAATACGGAATTTTAGAATATTTTATTGTTTTGATAATTTCAAACTCTTCTTTCAGCTGCCCAAGCCCCGACCCCGCAATAACGGCAATTCCGGCTTTAAAACCCGATCTAGAAAGAATATATTTTTTTGTTTTTTCAATTTTTTGAAGAATATCCAAAGCTTCTACCTGCCTGTTTATTAAAGTCCTTAATGACCTTAAAGTCTTTAAAGTCCTTAAAGTTTAAACAGCCGCTACCGTGCCGTATCTATTCTCTATTCTCTATTATCTGCCTTTTAAAGCTTTTCCCGTTCTTCATAGGCGGCAACTCAAATATATCCGCGATCGTCCGAGCAATGTCAGACAAACTTTCTCTTATCCCGAGATCAATATTTTTCTTCAGCTTATTTCCGTAGACAAGAAGCGGAACGTACTCTCTTGTGTGGTCAGTATGCTTCGTAAAAGAGGGGTCGCACCCGTGGTCTGCGGTGATCATAAGCATATCATCATCTTTCATCGCTTCAATAAGACGGGGCAAAAAATTATCAAAATCTTTTAAAGCTTTGGCATAAGAATTTACGTTTCTGCGATGTCCCCAAAGCATGTCAAAATCCACAAGATTGGTAAAAATCAAACTTTTTTTATCGGAACCCGAAACCGCCTCAACTTCTTTTGCCGTAACTTCCGTTCCGTTTACATTATCTTTTGTATGTACTGCTTTAGTAATTCCTTTGCCGTTAAAAATATCTTCTATTTTTCCTATGGCGATAACTTCGCCGCCTGAATTTTTAATATTGTCCAATACCGTACTTTCGACCGGATCAAGCGAATAATCTTTTCTGTTAACGGTTCTGGCATAATTTCCGCCTTCGCCGGTAAAAGGTCTTGCGATAACTCTTCCGACGGCATGTTCGCCTTTGAGCATATCTCTTGCCGTTTCGCAAATATTGTAAAGTTTTTCCAATCCGTAAAACTGTTCGTGGGCTGCGATCTGAAAAACGGAATCTGCAGACGTATAAACGATCGGAAAACCGCTGCTGCAATGCTGGTCTCCGAGCTTTTTGATTATCTCGGTGCCCGAGGCAGTGCAGTTGCCCAAAACTTTTGTCCCGATAAGATTTTCAAATTTCTCTATCACGTCTTTCGGGAATCCGTCCGGATAAGTCGGAAACGGCTTCTCTAAAACTATTCCGGCCATTTCCCAATGCCCTGCCGTAGTATCTTTAGCCGGCGACTTTGTCGCCATCTTACCGTAACATCCCGTTATCTCAGGATCCGAAATACTGTTTTTTCTTCCCAAAACTTTGTAAAGACCAAGTTTTTCAAGATTTATAAGAGTTAAACCGTCTGCCGCGTCAAGAACATGCCCGATCGTGTTCGCGCCCTCGTCGCCATATCCGGCGGCATCAGGCAAAGCGCCGACTCCGGCGCCGTCCAGCACTATCAGGATTATTCTTTTTATCATTAAAAACCCTTTTTAACGGCAGAGTGGAGAGTGAAAAGTGAAGAGTGGAGATATTGTGTTTTCGCATTTTGCGAAAACCTATTGTATGTTTTGCCTTCGGCAAAACTCCTTATTTTCACTTTTCACTCTTAACTCTTCACTTTTTTTTAAGGCTTTCTCAACGGCTTCAACAATATTGATATCTTTCAAGCCGAATTTTTTTACCAGATCCGCAGGGTCGCCGGACTCGCCGAAAGTATCGTTGACCGCCACAAACTCCATAGGCACGGGACAGTTTCTGACGACAACTTCGGCAATTGCAGAACCGAAGCCGGCAAAAATCTGATGTTCCTCGGCGGTCACGATCGCGCCGCACTCTTTTGCGGCGTCGATGATCGCTTTTTCGTCAATAGGTTTTATCGTATGCATATTTATGACTCTGGCTTTAATTCCTTTGCTTTCAAGAATTTCCGCAGCCGCCAAACTTTCATAAACCATTGTGCCGCACGCAAAAATGGCAATATCATTGCCTTCTTTTAAAATATTCGCTTTCCCGATCTCAAAAGGCGTTTCCTGTTTTGTTATGATCGGAACATTTTCTCTTCCGTATCTTATATAGACGGGACCTTTATAATAAGCGCAAGCTATCGTCGCTTTCTTTGTTTCGATCAAGTCGCAAGGAACTATGACGGTCATTTTAGGAAGACATCTCATTATGGCGATCTCTTCCAAAGCCTGATGAGTCGCTCCGTCGGGACCGACCATCAGTCCGGAATGCGATCCGCCGATCTTAACGTTTAGATCCGAATAACATACGGTCGTTCTTATTTGTTCCCACGGCCTTCCGGAAGCAAAAACTCCGTATGTTGCCGCAAAAGGTATAAAACCCGCGGCCGCAAGACCGGCTGCCATGCCTATTAAATTTGTTTCCGCAATACCGACATTTATAAACCTGTCGGGAAACTTTTCCTGAAAACCGTTTATAGCTACCGAAGAAACGGTATCGGCTCCCAAAACAAATATTTTCGGATCTTTCTCCCCGAGCTCAACCAAAGCTTCCCCAAAACCGAATCTTGTAGCTTTTTTCCCGAACACTTCTACCATATTTTATCTCCCATTTTAACGGCAGAGTGGAAAGTGAAGAGTGGAGATATCGTGTTTTCGCATTTTGCGAAAACCTATTTGTATGTTTTGCCGCCGGCAAAACTCCTTATCTTCACTCTTCACTTTTCACTCTTCACTCTTTTGCCAAAGCTGCGTCTATTTCTTCAACGGCTTTTGCGACCAGTTCTTTCGACGGGGTTTTACCGTGCCATTCCGCAAGGTTTTCCATAAAAGAAACGCCTTTGCCTTTTACGGTTTTTGCGATTATGGCTGTAGGTTTTCCCGTTTCGGCTTTAGCAAAAACATA
>WRNH01000067.1 GCA_009776745.1 Endomicrobiia bacterium
TAAAATATAAAAAGTAAAATATAACGGCAAACAGCACATATTTTTTACATTTTACTTTTTATATTTTACATTTTACCTGCGCGGCATTGCCATTTTTTTCAAAATATTGTATTTTAAATAAAAATTTCGGAGGGAAGACAATGTATAAATTAGTATTGATCAGGCACGGCGAAAGCGTGTGGAACAAAGAAAACAGATTTACCGGCTGGGCAGACGTTGATTTGTCGGAAAAAGGAAAAGAAGAAGCGGTGAAAGCCGGGCAGCAGCTAAAAAAAGACGGGTTTACTTTTGACATCGCTTATACATCAGTTTTAAAAAGAGCGATAAAAACTCTTTGGACTGTAATGGACAATATGGATCTAAACTGGCTGCCCGTAATAAACAGCTGGAAACTTAATGAAAGGCATTACGGCGCGCTTCAGGGTCTCAATAAAGCCGAAACTGCCGCCAAATACGGCGAAGATCAGGTAAAGATCTGGAGAAGAAGCTATGATATCCCGCCTATGGCGCTTGAAGCCTCCGACGAAAGATATCTAGGCAATGACCCAAGATACTCCGGTTTGACAAAAGAAGAGCTTCCTTTGACGGAATGCTTGAAAGATACGGTCGCAAGAGTCGTGCCTTACTGGGAAAAAGAAATCGCGCCGCAGATCAAAGCGGGCAAAAAAATTATTATCGCCGCTCACGGCAACAGCCTCAGAGCTTTGGTAAAATATCTTGACAATATAAGCGATGAAAATATCGTAAACCTTAATATCCCCACTGCAATGCCTCTGGTTTATGAACTCGACGAAAATCTTAAACCCGTAAAAAATTATTATCTCGGAGATCCCGAAGAAGTCAAAAAAGCCATGGAAGCCGTTGCAAATCAGGGAAAAGCAAAATAGATGCAAAGATGAAGGAGGCATTGAGCATAGTAACCGACTTCGTCGTTTAGGTTACCAACTACTTTAACAATTTAATAAGTTTTTGCGTTTCAACATCAATTTCAGGTTTTGCAATATGTTCTTTTCCTGCAATTTCTCTTAATATCTCTAAATTCTTAACAAATCGCTTAATGCTTAACTTTGTTCTGTCTTGAATGTATCTGCAAAACAAACCGTTAAATGTGATTCTATTGAATCTCTCAATTGATGAAATATAGGTCTTGCTTGTAAGTCTGATTTCGTCATCATAAAACTTTTTTCAATTTGAAATAAATTGTGATAGCCGTCTATAACTATTTGCGCTTGGCAATTTAAATTTGTTACATATCCTTTTATTCCGGCTTTTCGTCGTGTTTCCTCTATCAATTTATAATTTATCTCTTTACTTGCTTGTGTTATACTTAAAATCTCGATTTCCGAATTATTTCATTGCTCTCTAACTGCCACTGCGCTTTTCTTATCTGCTTCTCTATATTCCTTAAGTCTAACTCTGCTCGTTTTTGTCCATATTGATAAACTACTCGCCTTTGCGTCTTCTTGCCGTTTACTTTGTTTCTAAATTCTTTTGTCGTATCAAATATTTGCCCATCGCTTAATTGTTCATCTATGCCTTTGCGATATTCCTCTATTTCATACGGCGTTTTGGCTACGCGCGAACCTAATATAAATTTAAATCCTTATGCCTCTAATAAATCTAAATTCTCTCCCGACATCATTGCCGCATCTGCTACTACCGTTAATTCCTTTACTTTGCACCTTTCTCCGAATTCTTTCAATACTGGCAACATCGTCTTCGTTTCCGCTTTATTGCCTTCAAAACTGTTTATCCCTAACGGAAATTCTTTCTCGTCAATAAGTAAACCAACCACTATTTGAGGCTCTAATCTTCGCTCCTTGCTTAGCCCACTCTTCCTATATTCATCTTCTTTCTCTATCTCAAAATACAATGTCGTTACATCGTAAAGCAACAACGATGCCTTTTTAAGCCCTCTTCTTTTTATGTACTCTTCTGTTATTCGTTCTCTGTATTTATTTTTTAATGCTCGCTTTAAACTTCTGTATATCGCCGCTTCCAACGGATATTCTAAACCCAACCTCTCTAATATCTCTACCGTCTCTAACTTCGACGCTGGCCTTATTATCCTCGCTATTGTTACCTGTTTAAATATTTCATCTTTTACTTCGTTTATCCCTATCTTGTCGTATATTTCTCCTATCGTGTCATACAAAAATTTTGAATACGACTTCTTGTGTATTATTTCGCTCTCCGCCTCTCCTTCAAATTCTCTAAACCTAAATTCTTCCTGTACCTTATCTTTCAATTGCTCTCGCGCCAATGCTAAAAACATTTCCTCTTCATCGTTATGCGCTACTCCTATTACTTTTCCTCTTTCTTTTGTAATTATTCATACTCTGATTGTTCCTTTGTACCCTTTTGATTTGTTTATGAATTTTCCCATGTTGACATTTTATCAAATCATTAGTTAGGTTACCATTTTTACGCCTTTTTGTGAGTGGATTTATCGAAAATATCAAAAAGCGACGAAGTCAGATATTAAAAATTTGCTGTATGCAAGATTTTGGAGAGTAATCCCAAAATTTTACAATTTTGATAAGTTTTTGGATTGCAGTCTAAACATAAGTAAATTGAATTACTGAAAGAATTGTGGCAGGTATGTCTAAATTTTTCCATAAACAGCAGATAATTAAGCAGCCGACAATATACTGCGGTATGTTTGCATAGGTCTTGCCATATATGCGTTTTCATATTTTACGTCTATTTTGGCGGTGAATAGCAGATAGTCTATCTGTTCCATTACCGCTATTTTCTTTTCATTGCTTACGCTTGCGTCTTTTAAGTATATTATCACAGCTTCGCCGTCTTGGGCTTCTTCCATTGCTTTTATAAAATCTGTCACGTTTTTATTATATACAGCTTCTTTTATTCCCTCCTTTAAGGTTTCGTCTTTTATCTCTATGTTTTCAACAAGTCCGGGTAACATTTTCTTTATATCACGCATAGATATATCCCCTATTGTGTATTCGCCCAATGCTGACATTATGCCAGACATTACCTTAAATAATCCGTTGATTTCTAAATTATCTCTGCCTTCAGAGTATTCTTTTATTGCAGCAATATCCATCAGCAGCATTCCGTCATACTCTAATGCTTTACGATTGAAATTTCCGTCTATGCTTTTTACTAACAACGTATTGGTTTCTTCTTTGGTTTTGTAATCGTATATTACAAGATTGCCCTTGTTGTCGTATATTATTCCGTCAGCAAATCCAAAATTATCGTTCCAAACGCTTTGCTCGGTTACTACAAATATCTCTATCTCTTTGGCTTTAGATTGTTCAATAATATCACGGTGGTTTGTTACAAGGTCGTTATACTGTTTTTCGCTTAAAGCGAGTTTCACATACGGTATATCCTGTTGATTTAACAATTCTTCAAAAGCGCCCCTTATGTCGCCGTCCATCAAGTAAATAAATTTATCAATTATTGCGTCGCGGTGTTCTCTTTCTATCTTGGATAATCCGCCGGCATATTTCTCAAAGCTTGTATAGTCTTGTGACGCATAATCAAGCAAATCTTTATATCCTACTTTTATCAAATTATCTTCAAATCGGACGCCCCTTTCGGTATTGTTATCTACTGTTATTGAACTTAATTCAGCATTGTCGATTTTTATTCCGGTTGCGTTAGATATTGCGAATTTCAACGCCTTAGTGTTATTTATGGCTTTTACTATTCTTTCATGTTCTATGCCGTCAGCCGATATAACAATGCTGTCATTTATCCTGCTTATTCGGACAGGGACTCCGTCTATGCTTATTCCTGTGGCTTCGCCGTCTACCATGTCATTTACAACATAAACAGTATAGTTTTTTAAATTTACTACTTTTGCTTGACCGCGCTGTTTTACTACTTCAATTAAATCAGAAGATTTGAGATATTTATAATCTATGATAATATGCGTAACGATGTTTACAGAAGCCCCAATTAAAATACCTACCGCCGTAACAGTAGCAAGTAATAGCAGAGAGAAAGGATTAAGAAGCAATCCTGCCATTATGGTTGCCATAAAGCCAACATAACCGCTTAAAGACACGACTAAAGGGGCAGAATTGGATTTTACGGCTTCTTTGAAGGTTTTCTCGTCTTGAGCATGGGCTAAAGTAAATCTTTTAGGATTCAGCGATTTAAAAAATTCATTAGACTTAAATGCAATAATTGCAGCCATTGTTAACCGGCTTTTGCCTTGCATAATAAGATTGTTCACATATTCTTGGTTTTCCGGTAAAATGGCTTTGTTGGCTATTGTCTGTGCATAATCTCTGCGTTTTCTGAGCAGATTTTCAAAATGTTGTTCGACTTTACTATATTTGTCTCTTGTAATATTGTTAACCTCATTAAAATCAACATATATCAATTCCCGACCATTTACTATTTGTCCGTCTTTTTCCTTTCGAAAAGTAAATGAATATTTTTGAAAATCAGGTGAGCCTTTATCCATATTATTTACGATATTGAAAAGATTTTTCATATCTAAGATAAATCTTGTTTTGTCATGAATACTTCCTAATTCCGACATCATTATTTGCAATTGAAGTAGCTCATTGATAAAAACATCGTACCAATCAATTTGCGGTGTATATAATAGCAATAATAGCAGTTGTTTACCTGTTTTTTCTGAAAAAGTTGCAAGCTCTTGTTCACTGAGCGTCAGCTGATATCTATCACCTAAAGTTTCTTTATACCTTTCTTCTGCACGTTTCATGGTGTTTTCATAATCTTCTGCTATATCATCCAAAACTTTTTTCAAAGAGTTTTTCGGCAGACCGTTCATAAATTTTTTGTTCGACTTAAGCCTGCTTACTATTCTATAGGCTAGTTCCAAAGGCGTCAAACTTGAAACGTCTTTATCCGCAAATATTTTTTTTGTTTCAGTTAAAACTGCAGCAAGTTCAAAAAAATCCATTTTTCTGCCTTTAACATTAACAAACAACTGATGTAGTGCCCTCGGCATATCATGAGCATCATTACTAGTGATATTTCTCATACTTACATCCATCAAATGCTGAACAGGCATCTGTTTTTTGTTATGAGAATTATGTACGCCGGTAACCAGCACATCAAGCGTATAAGAATACATTTCATGCAAAATTGCCATATTCAACCCTATTGGACTAATTCTTTCATGTTTAAGAGTAGCATGTCCAAGCTCGTGTACCAAAACACCAAAAAACCGCTGTCTATCATCGGTTCTGTCTATGTTTACCCCTATCATACTGTAATTGTCTGAACTTATGCTTACACCTGTGCCTTTAGTAAAATGAAAAAGAAGTAAATATTCAAACATTTGCGGATTAATAAAGCCCGTAAAACCTTCATTTTCAAGTAGCAGCACAACATCGTTTGCAAGCATCGTCAAAACAGCATTGACGGTTTGATATCCCATTTCATAATTTTTTATTAACGTTTCCTTTTTAAAATTATCATTTCCTTCATAGGCTAACGTATTCGCTATTTCATTATCAATAATCATCCGCTTATAAATAAGTTTTTGTATATATTCAGGCATATTTTTAACAGTTTCTGCTTTTATTCCTGCAAGATCTGTATGATTTTTCATGTAATTTGCAATATTGTCATCAGCATAACTGCTACTGTAAGATTTAGAATGTTCCTCAACGGAAACTTTAAAATAATCTATCAAACGCCTTAGAACATCTTCGGCGCTTATACCTGCAATAGACGTAATATTTTTGAGTATTTCAATACTTTTATACCGCTCTCCGAAATCTGTTGCTATTTCAACCAAATTCTTCAAAAGTGTATCAGTAATTTCATTAGGAACGCTTATCTGCAAAGATTCTTTAGAAATAACTTTTATAGCAGAATGTGAAACAGGTTTTATAAAAGCAGAAAGCATAGGTCTAACAATTTTTTCCATTGTGCGCGAAAGTATGCCGCGAATTCCCCACTTATCTTTTGTTCCTGGTTGGGATAGTTGTTTACGTGTGTCTTTCGTTTTTGAAAGTTCTTTTTGTAGCAAAAGATTCTGCATTGCATCAGAGAAGTATTTATAAATGTCGTATTTTACTCCATCTAAGTCTTTGCCTAAATAACCGGCTTGCTGAACTTCTTTAGTCGCGTCTTTTGAAAAGTAAATGTCGGATTCAAACAAGGTCAAAGATATGGCCTTTAAAATTTCGTATTCAATGTCTGTTATGTTTTGTAATGGATTTTTTGTATTGAATAGATTTGCTAAAGGTGAAGTAGCAAAATTAAGAATTTCTTTTATGCTTTGCGTTACGGCTTTAAGCGGTATTGTTTCTTTTCCGGTCAATACAATATCTGCGGTTTCGCCAGATAGACTTACTGTTATTTTATCTTCTTGTATTACAACATTTGCCCCTGCTTCTTTTAACGTGTTTATTATGGAAGATAGTTCCGGAGAGTTTATACCAAACATTCTTACACTTGCTTCAATAAACAAAGCTTTTTGCGATAGAGGAGTATTGCTTGACGCTATTAAACATGCCAAAGACTCGGAAAATATCTTTCCTTGCTTTTTTAATGTGCTGTTATATTTTGTATGCGCCGCGCGTATATCGCTTGTTACGGCAGGGGTTATAACTATTGCAGATATTCCTTTCGCCGTTAATATCTCTTGCAAGCCCTTGCTGTGATAACCGCCGGTAATCATTATCTTTACTTCATTGGCGCTACTTAATATCTCTGCTACGGGTCTGGTTTTGGGTGAATTTTCAACAAGCTCGGTGCGTATAGGGGGAGGAGGGTAGGCAATGTCAAGATTTGTCGTAAATACGTAATCTCTACTCGTATTTATTTCATAGTATTTTGTTAACTCGGGGAAATCTTGTTTTATTTCGTTTAGGTGTTGCGAACCGGAATATTTCTCGTATATGGATATAAACTTATCAAGCCGTCCTTTTACATATTCCCAATCTTCTTTTGGCAATGACGTAGTGAGATAGCCATTAAAGTAGTCTTTAAAGTCCGATATATACGTTATCTCTGCTTCGGTATTGTCATAGGATAAAGCCATTCTTATACGTTCAGTCAAATGACGCTGCTCGGAAATCAGTTCTATCGGGTTTAATCTGTTTACCGCTCTGTTTATCTCAATCAATGTGGATAAATTACGATAATCTTTTCTTAAATCTACATTTTCTTTTTCTGCATAATTTCCTATTACTTCTATCAGTTTTTCCGTGTTACTGAAACTTTCTGTGTATTCTTGCAGTTGGCGGTAAGCGCTATAAGGAAGACGTTTTTTCATTTGCTCTAACAAAAGCTGTAATTCCTGCGAGACTTTTGCCATATTCGTCTTAGAAGACAGCTCGTTCATATCCATATAAAACTTAATGTTTGGATAATCAGTCATTCTTATTCTTGTTATGTTGTTATATCTTTTGGGATTTTCGTTAATTTTTTTTACATACTTGCTTATTACAGCATATAACTTTACGTCGCTGATTTTCCCTTTTAAATACTCGTCAAGCGTTTTATTGAATCGGATGTTTCTGTGGTTGGTGTATATTTTGTTTAATACTCTTATGTTTCGATTTATCTCTTTAGCAATTTTTTCATACTGCTCTTTCTTAGACTCAATATTGGCAAGCCGAACAATGTTATCTCTGTGAAGACTTACGTTTTCTATTCCCTTTAACGCAACTTCTTTGTCCTGTATCATATAATAATATTCGCCGGCAGTTAAATCTCCTTCGTCAACAAAATTATTTATAAGCTTATCTCGTAATTCTTTGTTTTCTATCTGCTTAATCCAGCTTACGTCTATATTACCAACTCCACCCTCAACGTAAACGCCGTTGAGATTATAACTATTATCAAGAACTTCAATTATTTTGGATATATTTCTTTGTGTATCGCCGTGCGAATGCAAATCTTGAATGTTGATTATGACGGTATCGCTTTGCATATCAGATATGCTTGTAACTTTACCGTAACTGTTAGGAATTAAGATTTTAGATTGGAAGATGTCTTGAAAATTGCCGGATATGTTTGCGGCAGGAACGCCCATAGACGCAGCTAATAAGTCGCTCGCCACGACGGAAAAAAGGAATACTACTGTGGTAAATAGAGATATTACCTTTTTTATCCCGCTCACTTTTACCACCTCTAAAACACCTGCAGATTACTTATATATAAGTATTATATTTCTAAATATTCAAAACGACAAGGGTTTTTAATAGTTTTACAAATTTTTCACAAGGACAAATTTGAACATAAATATTTGCGCGATAAAAATCAGCAAGAATTTAAATTTAGCGAATTTGAAGGCGAAAAGTCGACAGATATAATTCATAAGAAGTCATATTCTAAATTTTTATACGACACACTTTCTGACGTATATAATAAATTGCAGCTATGTGAATTAAAAGATGAAATATTCAAACAAATAACGCTTGCAAGGATAATAAGACCTGCATCAAAATTAGATACGGTAAAAATACTTGATAGGTTAGGGTTAAATTTTCCATTGGATGCTCTCTTGACAGCAAAGACAGCGCAGAATTGAAAGCGTAACGAAAGAACTAAACGGAATAGACTCAAGAATATCAAAACTGTTAGACCTGCACTTAGACAATGGTATTACTAAAGAAGAATATGACAAGAAACACACCGAAGAAATAAAAAGAAAAGAAGATTTGAAGCGCGAGCTGGAAGGACTGCAAGGCAACGACAAACCATTCAAGGTCAGCATAGATGTCGTCGTGGATTTCCTACGGAGCATAAAACAAACTTTCAAAAGTTCTGAAGTACCGCAAAAAAATGAGATTTTACATTTAACACTTCAGAACTTGAAACTAAAAAATAAAGTGATTGATTTTTCATACAAAAAGCCCTTTAACTTAATAAAGGGCTTGAAAGAACGTCCTGTAGTGTGCCGAGGGCGGGACTTGAACCCGCACGCCGCCTGAGCAGCTTGAGATTTTGAGTCTCACGTGTCTGCCAATTCCACCACCTCGGCTTTAAAGAACTTCAAAAATGAGAATAGTATTTTATAATAAAAGCGTTTTTTAGTCAAATACATTCATCGCCGAAATTGTTTTTATTTTTCAACTATCTTTCAAATTCAAATTCGAGGCCGCAGATCCTTACCAAATCGCCGGGTTTGCAGCCCATCTTTTCGAGTTCATCTTCCAAACCCATTTTTTTCAGTATATTCTGGTAGCGCCTCAGTGCGTCGTCTTCGGAAAATTTTGTCATTTCGGTTAAAGTTTCAACTTTTTTGCCGGTAACGACAAAAACTCCGTCTTCTTTATGGATTTTAAATTCAGGCTCATAAATATATTTTTTTACCGGCACCGTTTCTATCTCTTCTTCCGCATTAAATTTTAACGGTTTGTCAAGCATTTTTACGGTTTCCGCCAAAAATTTCTCAACGCCCTCTCCGGTAGCCGCGGAAATCATCATAATTTTTTTTGTTTTTAAGCGTTTTTTAAATGCCTTTATATGTTTTTCGCATTCCGGCAGATCAATTTTATTCAGCACTGTTATAATGTGTTTTTTTGAAAGGTATTTTGAATATTTTTTGAGTTCGCCGTTTATTATTTTATAGCTCTCATACGGATCGCTTCCGTCAAAGCCGCTGATATCTATTAAATGTATAAGCACTTTCGTACGCCGGATATGGCGTAAAAATTCCAAGCCAAGCCCTTTGCCTTCATGAGCGCCTTCTATTATACCCGGAATATCGGCCGCGACAAAATGTCTGCCTTTATAGTCGACAACTCCCAAATTCGGAGACAGAGTGGTAAAAGGATAATCCGCTATTTTCGGTTTCGCGGCTGAAATCTGCGAAAGCAGAGTTGATTTTCCGGCGTTCGGCAAACCTACAAATCCGACATCCGCGATCAAACGAAGCTCCAAATTTATTTCGGCCGTTTCTCCGGGCTCGCCTTTTTCGGCAATTCTCGGAGCGGTATTTTTCGCGGTTTTAAAAGAGGCGTTGCCTCTTCCGCCTCTTCCGCCTTTTGCGGCCAAAATTTTTTCTCCGGAAGTTTTTAAATCTGCAAAAAGTTCCCCGTTTTTAAAAATAAGAGTCCCCTGCGGGATTTTTATTATCAAATCTTGACCGTACTTGCCGTATTTATCGCTCGGCTGGCCTTTATGTCCGTCTTCAGCTCTAAATTTAGGTTTGTAAGAAAGGTCTAACAGGGTTGTTTTATGCGGGTCTGCTTCAAAATAAATATCGCCGCCCTTTCCGCCGTTGCCGCCGTTCGGCCCGCCGAAAGGAACGTACTTTTCCCTTCTAAAAGAAATACAGCCGTCGCCACCGCGTCCGGCTGTAAGAAAAATATTCGCCTTGTCTATAAACATTAGCTTTTAATTTACGGAAGAATATTTACGAAGCATCTGTCGCCGGACTTTCTTACGAATTTTACAGTCCCGGTGATTTTTGCGAAGATCGTATTATCTTTACCCATTCCGGCATTAACGCCCGGATAAAACTTTGTTCCGCGCTGACGCACAATAATTGCGCCTGCGGAAGCTTTTTGATCTCCGTATATTTTTACGCCTAACCGTTGACCGTGCGAATCGCGGCCGTTATTAGATGAGCCTTGAGCTTTTACGTGTGCCATTTTGCTGTCTCCTGATAAAATTACAAATACCGATTAATTTGCTTTGATCTTTGTTATTTCCAGCTCAGTGATATACTGGCGGTGTCCCTGCATTTTTTTGTAGCCTTTTTTCGGTTTTCTCTTAAAAACTATAACTTTCGGCGCTCTTTTTTGAGCGACAACTTTAGCTACAACGCTGGCGCCTTCAACTTTCGGTTTCCCTACAGTCGCTTTATCGCCGTCCGCAAGCATAAGGACTTCGTCGAGAACCACTTCCTGTCCGACCTCTGCTTCATTAAGTTTTTCTACTACTAAACTGACGCCTTCTTCAACCCTGTACTGCTTTCCGCCTGTTTTAATAATCGCATACATTGACATACTCCTTTGTAATCTGTATAATCTACAAAAATTGAAAAAGAAAGTCAAATAGATGAGCAGCGTCTTAAAAGGATTCTAACCATGTACTTATCAAAAAGAGTTCAGGCAATTAAACCTTCTCCGACTTTGGCTATTGACGCTAAAGCAAAAGCATTGCAGCAGCAGGGCGTAGACGTAATAAGTTTTGGCACCGGAGAGCCGGATTTTGACACGCCGGACAATATTAAAGATGCTGCCGTTAAAGCGATAAACGCAGGTTTTACAAAATATTGCGCGGTGTCCGGAACGCCTGAAATAAAAAATGCGATAATCAATAAACTTAAAAAAGACAATGAACTTGATTATACGCAGAACGAAATTATCGTTTCCTGCGGCGCAAAGCATTCGCTGTACAATCTTTTTATGGCAATATTCAACGACGGCGATGAAATAATAATACCGGCGCCTTACTGGGTTTCTTATCCGGATATGGCGATCCTTGCCGGAGCAGTTCCGGTGATAATCAATACCGGCGATAAAAATAATTTCAAAATTGATCCCGCAGAAATAAAAAAAGCGATAACGCCTAAAACAAAAGCGATCGTTATAAATTCGCCGTCAAATCCTACGGGCGTAACGTATTCCTGCGATGAATTAAAAGAAATCGTAAAAGTATGCGCAGAAAATAAAATTTTGATAATATCCGACGAAATATATGAAAAACTGGTGTACGATAATTTTAAATTTTGCTCGACCGCATCGGTGCTTCCGGAAGCAAAAGCAAACACCATAGTAATAAACGGCGTTTCCAAAGCGTTTGCGATGACAGGCTGGAGAATAGGTTATACCGCAGGCCCGAAAGAAATAATTTCGGCGATGACAAAAATCCAAAGCCAGTCAACGTCAAACCCGACGTCAATATCGATAAAAGCCGCGGTCGAAGCTTTGAACGGCCCGCAGCATGACGTTGAAAAAATGAGGATCGAATTTGAAAAAAGAAGAGATTATATAGTCGACAGGCTTAATAAAATGGAAGGAGTTTCATGCATAAAGCCCAACGGCGCCTTTTACGTTTTCCCGAATGTCTCAAAACTTATCGGAAAAACTTTTGACGGAAAAGTTATAAAAAACGATATGGACATTGCGGATTACCTGCTTGAAAAAGCCAAAATCGCGGTTGTTCCGGGTTCGTCTTTCGGAGCCGAAGGATATATACGGCTTTCTTATGCCACTTCAATAAAATTAATTGAAGAGGGAATGAACAGATTACAATCGGCAATCGGATCTCTTTAACGAAAATTTACCAAGATAAACATACTATCCCGTCGCTTTCAGCTACGGGATATTTGACTTTTGCCGTTTTCCGCTCCGCCTTCGTAATTTGCAATTGGGTTTCTCTAATAACCCTGCCTACGTCGGTCATTCCCGTGAAAACGGGAATCCATGTTTGCTGTTGTCGTCGATAAAAAAGCAATGTGGGTTCCCGATAACAAATTTCGGGACAAACTGGGTTTTTAGAGAGACCCAATTGGGACGAAGGAACTTTGTTCCGAAGTCCCCGTAATTCATAATTATTTCCGCTCTTCTCTCTTCCGTTAAGTCTTTTGCGTACACGCATTGCATTTATTCCACAAATATCTCAACTCTCCGGTTTTGCGATCTTCCCTCACGCGTCTTATTGTCTCCCTTAGGTATTGTCGCTCCGAACCCTACATAATTTATCTTATTTGCCGGTATCTTATTAAATATAACAAACTCTTCATACACCGCCCTGGCTCTCTGCGTTGATAATATCTTGTTTTGCTCAGCGCTTCCCGTACTGTCCGTATGGCCTTCCACAGTTATATTCTTGTAATCGAACTTTTTTATTGCTTCCGCTTCTTTCGCTATCAGTTCTTTTGTTTTTTCCGTCAGCTCCGCGCTTCCCGCCGCAAAACTTTCCATATCCAGACTGATCCTCTTTAGCATCGGCTGTTCTCTTCTCTTTCTAGCTTCTTCTCTTGCCTGCGCCATCGCGTCTTTATCATCCGCGTCTATAGCCATTTGCCTCTTTGCTCTTTCCTGCGCTTCCTTTATTCTTGCTTCATATTCCTGAGCCTCTTGTTTTGCTCTCCGCGCTTCTTCCTCTGCTTTCATTCTCTCTTGTTCGGCTATCAGGGCTTCTTTTATTAATCTTTCTTCTTCCGCCTGCCTTGCTTTTTCCAGCGCTTCCGCCTGCTTTATTGCCTCTGCTTCAGCAGCCTTTTTTTCTTTTATCTTTCTTGCCTCTTCGGCTTGTCTTGCTCTTTGCTCTTCTTTTGCTTTTTTATACGCCGCTTTCTTTTC
>WRNH01000068.1 GCA_009776745.1 Endomicrobiia bacterium
CGTGCAATATGCCGGCGCAATTGCCGTGAAAATAGTATCTTCTCCGGAACGTGTTTGAGTTTTTGAAAATGAATTACCGTATGAAGGCACGCTTTTACTGCTCCAAAGTATGTCTATTGTGTCGATATATATATCATTTGACAGCCAAACATATCCTCTTATAGGAATGCCCTCATTTACATAGAATGTTATCGGATAAGTATGCACGTCTGGAAAAACAAAAAAATTTACCGTAGGTTTATCACTGACAAAATTTATTGTCTTTGTTGCTCCGTCTGCCTCTGCTTTGATTGTTCCCCTATTTGCCCCGCCGCCCGATACTCCTATAGCCGTAAAAGTAGTGATTGCCATGGTTGTATCCGACAGTTTCCCGCGGTCATTAGTCCATTTGATAGTTGATATAGGTATAACCGTACCTTCTGAATCATGTAAAACCGCTTTGACTATAATATTTTCATCGGTCCATGCGTACAATGTGTTATCCGCAATTGAAAATTGTTTTTGGTCAAATGGGTGCGCAGTTGTTCCGCTGTACTCAAAAGTAAGGTATTTTTGTCCGCCGCTTCCAACATTTACATCAATGCTTCTTTGAATGCCTTCACAATCAATGGTAATTTTACCGTTTGCCGCTACTCCGCTTGCAGTGAATGTAGTCATTTGCACAGTGGTATTAGAAAGAGTGCCGACATTATTTGTGGTTTGCCAGAGTATGGATGACGGAATTGCCGAATTTCCGTCTGCTTTATAATAATAAGCTATCATATAAATTTGCTGATTATATGCCACATTTAATGTGTCGCCAACCTCAGTGCCGTTTGCTACAACCTTTATTCTGTTTGTATTTCCGGAAGGATTAACATTTCCGCCGCCGTTTTTACGGTCAGAACATGACATTGCTAACCCAAAAATCGCAAAAAATACTGCAAATAATACTAATTTTTTCATTTGTTTTTCCTATCGCATTTAAAATTTTACTTCCTCTTACGGTGCTCAGGGGGACGTGTCAACTGACCAAAGATTATTCTTTGAACTTCCTTTGTTTCTGGTCAGTTGATACGTCCCCTTTGGTGATACTATTTTTCTATTCTAATATTTCCTTTATATGTATTTCTTCGCAAAAGATTTCAATTCCTCCATCGCAAAATTCTGCCCTGAATACCAATATATTCTTTCTTTCATATTTAAGATTTCCTAGTCCGATTTCATAAGTTAATAAGTCATTTATTCTACATAATTGTTCAATTCTATATTTAATTATACTCAAAAAGTCTAATTTAAAAATACGGCCTTTTCCTAATAATGTAATAACCATATTTGAATTATTTTTCTCAAAATCATTTATGAATTGTATCTTTTCAATTCTGCTGTCATGTAAGCTCTTATTGCTAAAATCGTGTCTGTTCGGATCGGAAATAAAATTATATAAATCTATTGAAATGTATTCTTTTATCGAATTCAAATAATCAATATATTCTGAAAAATCTTTCCCATTTTCCCCATATGAATGATTATATTTCAATTTCATTTGAATCTCTTTGTTATTTTAATGGGGACGCAGCAACTGACCAAAAAGCTATCCTCTTCCGTCACAGATTTCCGGTCAACTGCTACGTCCCCAAAAGTTCTTTAAATTCTGTTTCGTTTATTATTTTTACTTCCAGCTTTTTTGCTTTTTCAAGTTTTGAGCCGGGATCGGCTCCGGCAAGCACATAATCCGTTTTTTTGCTTACGGAAGACGAGATCTTCCCGCCTAAAGATTTTATTATTTCAGTTGCTTGTTCCCTCGTGTAGCCGGACAGTTCTCCGGTCAATACAAATACCTTGCCTTCAAACCTTGTTCCTGCGTTTTGAGATTCAGGCTGCGTCATGCGTACTCCCGCTTTTTTTAATGTGTCTATAATATGACGAATTTCAGACCGTTCAAAAAAACCCTTTAAAGACTGCGCAAGCACGTCTCCTATTTCATTTATTCTTATAAAATCGTCAACAGACGCCTCAAAAACAGCTTCTATATTTTTAAAGCGTTTTGCTATGGTTTCCGAAGCCTTTTCTCCTGCATGCCGTATTCCCAAAGCAAAAAGAAGTTTGCTGAGAGGACGTTTTTTGCTTTCGTTTATGGCATTTATAACATTATTGGCTTTTTTTTCTTTAAAAAACTCAAGCTCAAGAAAATCTTCAAAAGTAAGACTGTATATATCGGCAAGAATTTTAAGTTTGTTTCTTTCAAGAAGCCGGTCTATAACCGCTTCGCCCAGGCCTTCAATATCCATCGCATTTCTGCTGACAAAATGAATCAAGTGTCTTCGAAACTGGGCGGGGCATTCCGGATTTACGCATCTGTAAGCCACTTCTTCTTTTTCTTTAACTATTTCGCTTCGGCATGAAGGACAGCTGCGCGGAATTTCAAAAAAACCTTCGCTTTCTTTTTTAACTACTTTGACGATTTTTGGTATAACGTCGCCTGCTCTTTCTATCAAAACCGTATCGCCTTCGTTAACGTTAAGCCTTTCGATTTCTTCAAAATTGTGAAGAGTCGCGTGCGATATCGTCACGCCGGCCAGAGAAACGGGCTCAAGTATTGCCGAAGGCGTTATTATGCCGGTTCTGCCTACCTGAACGCGTATTTTGTTCAGCTTTGTTGTCGCCTGCTTAGCCGGAAATTTATAAGCTATCGCCCATCTGGGGCTTTTGTTTGTATATCCGAGTTCTCTTTGAAACGCAAGGCTGTTGACTTTAATCACAAGTCCGTCTATTTCATAAGGCACGGTCTCGCGTTTTTCCGTCATATGATTTGTAAAATCGGTCATTTCTTGAATGGTTTTGCATATTTTAAAGTTTTGCTGCAGCTGAAAACCGCATTTTCCGCAGTATTCGATAAAATCAGAGTATTTTTTAAACTCTTTCCCTTCAACTTTGCCGTATGAGTGGGCAAAATATTTGAGTTTTCGGTAAGCCGTTATTTTTGGATCTTTCTGACGCAGAGAACCGGAAGCCGCGTTTCTGGGGTTTGCGAATTTCTGTCCTTCATTTTCAAGAATTTCTTCGTTTATTTTTTCAAAATCAGATTTTTCTATGTAGACTTCCCCTCTGAGTTCTAAGAAAAAAGGAGGTTTTGCATCTTTAAGTTTTTGCGGAATGTCTTTAATCGTTTTTATGTTTTCGGTTATATCTTCGCCCGTTTCCCCGTCGCCGCGCGTCGCGCCTATCGAAAGTTCTCCGTTTATATAAGTTAAACTTATCCCAACTCCGTCGATCTTCGGCTCAACAGTAAATTCCGTTTCATTATTATTTGTTGATTGTAAATTGCCGATTGCCTTAGCAATCCTTTCATGCCATTTTCCGATCTCCTCTTCGGAATAAGTATTATCCAAAGAAAGCATCGGGACCGCGTGTTTGACCTGCGCAAATGAAGAAGACGCCGATCCGGAAACTTTCTGCACAGGAGAATCCGCCGAAGCAAATAAAGGATAATCGTATTCGAGCCGTTCAAGCTCTTTTACTAAATCGTCATATTCTTTATCCGATATTTCCGGAGCGGATTTATCATAATAAAGTTTATTATGGAGGCTGATTTCCTTCCTTAGATAATCAATACGGCTTTTAATATCTTTCATAAAATGAAAAACATATGCCTTTTGTTATTGCCGCGCGGCTTTCAGCTTGTCAAGAATGCCGTTAACAAATTTGCTGGAATCTTTTGTAGAATATTTTTTAGAAATTTCAACGGCTTCGTCTATTATAACGTTTATCGGAGTTTCCGGCATATCGATAATTTCATAAGCGGCAAGACGGATAATATTGCGGTCGACCGCGGCCATTCTTTCAAGTTCCCAGTTTTTTGCGTATTTGGCGATAAGCGAATCTATTTCAGCCTTCTTGCCGCACACGCCTTTAAATATTTTCACCGCAAAAATCCTGTAAGGCTCGCCATGAGGATAGTATTCGTCAAAACACCGGTAAACCGCCTCAATCGGCATATTGCAGTTATCAACCGTATAAAGCATCTGCAAAGAACATTCTCTTGCCTGCCGTCTGGTGCTCATAAAGTTATAGACCCCGCTGTTAGATTAAAAAACCGAGTAAAAATTGCGGCAGAGTATCCCGCAATTGAATATAAATATTATACATTAATTTTTATAAAAGCGATTATTAAAAACTCAATAAGAGTTCTGTATATACCCTGTAAATATATTTTTTACGCCGCCGCATGTTACTGTAACTTTCACGGTTCCTTCATTAAGCGTAGTATTCATATACCCGGGATTTCCCGTAGGACTATTAAAATAAAGAATGTTCGTATTATTGCTTGACCATGTAACCGTTGTGCCCGCGGTAATATCATTGCCGTCGATATCTTTTAAAACAACCGTCATAGGGTAATTACTCATATCTGTAAGCCAAACAAAATTTGTCTGTAACGGCCCATCCCAGCCATAGGGATACACATAAAGAGTATTTGTTGATTTTCTTACGGAATCTTTTGCTTCGCAAGAGCAAATAGTAAAAGCCGCGGCAAAAACCATCATTGAACAAAGCGCGTAAAATAAAATTTTCTTCATCATCTCCTCCTGAGATTTATTATTATGATAATAAATATTATATATTATTTCCGGTCAAAAACAATTATTTATACGTCACATCTGCTCAATCTCTGTCATTTTAATATTAAAATACTTCGTCTGCTTTTCAAACTCTTCGGTTACGGAAGCGAATTCTTCATACAAAGCATCAAGTTCAGCTCTTAATTTTTTATCAATCTTAGGTCCTTCGGCCATAAAATCAATATCCCGTTCCATCGACGCCTGAATAAGTTTTTCCGTGTTTTCGGAAAGCTCTTTTTCCCTGTAAGCGATATCTTTTTCAAACTTATCCATTTTTTCTTCCAGAGGTTTTAAAATTCTGGATTTTTCCTGTATCAGCTGAGCTCTTTGTTTTTTTATCTCTTCCTTTGTGAAAACTTTATCTTTTTTGCCGTTACCCAGCGGCAATCCGCGTCTGGTTTTTAAATTATCCCCTTCGTCTTCCCATCCGCTGCCGTCCAGAAAATCCTGATAAGTACCTTCAAAAACAGTTGCTTTTCCTCTGTCAAAAACTATAAGTTTTTGCGCAATATTGTGCAGCAGCTCTTCATTATGCGTAACCATTATAACCGAACCTTCAAACTCTTCAACCGCGTCTATAAGACTTTCGCACGATTCCATATCCAAATGATTTGTCGGCTCGTCCAAAAGCAATAAATGGCACGGCTTGACCAATATTTTTCCGAGTAAAACGCGGCTTTTTTCGCCGCCGCTTAAAACGCTTATTTTTTTTGCCGCGTCATCGCCGCTAAACATCATGGCTCCGGCGATATTTCTCGCTTTTTGCGGGAGACACTCATTATCCGAACTCATAATTTCTTCAAAAACGGTTCTTTGAGCAATCAGGTCAGCCGAATCCGACTGCACAAAATACGAAGTTTTTAGATCCGGATGTTTTTTTATTCCGCCTTCGGAAGGGATAAGTCTTTCCGCAAGCAGTTTTAAAAGAGTTGATTTGCCTTTTCCGTTTTTCCCTATCACGCATATCCTGTCTCTTTTTAGCACGTCAAAATTAAGTTTTTGCATTAAAAAATTGTCCTGCGCATATCCAAATCCCAAATTATGCACGCCAAGCATTTTTGCCGCGTGAAAAGAAATTCCGGAAAAAGAAAAATCAAGGTTTTCCATTTCCGTAAGTTCTTCCATCGTATCCTGTTTTTCAAGGCATTTAATGCGCGACTGAACCATTCCTGCAAGCCTTGCTTTCGCGCGGAATCTTCTTATAAAAATTTCCGTCTGTTTTCTTTTCTTTTCGCGGTTCAGTCTGGTTTTTTCGTATATCTCTTCTTCTTTTTCTATCTGCCCGTAAAGTTTTTGCGTATTTCCTTCAACTTTTCTAACCTTTGCGCGGTGGATCGCCGCGCAATGCGTTATGACGCTGTCCATAAAATTTCTGTCATGCGTAATAAGAAGAAGTTCCCCTTTCCATGCGCGCAAAAAACCCGAAAGCCACCTTATCGCCACGATATCGAGATAGTTGTTAGGTTCGTCCAGCATCAGCATATCCGCGTCGGAAAGAAGTATTTTTGCAAGATTTATGCGTATTTTATATCCTCCGGAAAACTTCAAAGGATCTTTAAGCATATCCGCCTGCGAAAATCCAAGGCCGGAAAGAATCTTTTCGGCTTTCCATTTCGCGTCTTTCTCATTTTCGGGAAGCGCAAGGCAGGCTTCTTCAACAGCCGTGCTTTTTGTAAAATTTATATGCTGCTCAAGATATCCTATTTTATAATTTTTAGGAATGCTTATTGAACCGGAATCATATTCCATTTCGCCCAGAAGTATCTTAAAAAGCGTAGTTTTTCCGTGTCCGTTTCTGCCGACAATGCCCACCCGTTCTTTTTCATTAACGCTTAAATTAAGGCCATCAAAAAGAATTCTGCTGCCGAATGATTTGTTTAAATCCGTGATTTTTATCATAATAGACCGTTTTTATAGCTTTAATTTTCCGTATATTATATAATATTTATCCGCTAATTATAATTGGGTGTCTCTAAAAACACTGCCTACGTCGGTCATTCCCGTGAAAACGGGAATCCATGTTTGCTGTTATCGTCGATAAAAAAGCAACGTGGATTTCCGATAACAAATTTCGGGAATGACAAAAGCGGGGTTTTTAGAGACACCCAATTGATAAATATGCAGTGATCCAAAACTTTTTCGCTCTGCGAAATTTGTTATTTATTAATCGTTTTTTTAAAGGGGTAAAATTATGAGTTTGAGAACGCTGATTTGGATAATAATCGCAATAATAGGAGTGTCCGTCATTTCCTGTAATGCAAGAATGCAGTTTAATTCCGCAAAGAAAAAACCTGAAAGACAGTATATAGAAGAAGCGAACATCACGATAACCGCGCCCGCACTTGAAAAAAAGACCGTAAATGAGACCCAAATCAAAGAAACCCAGAAAGATACCGTTGAATACGCCGCGGTTTACGGAACTTTTTACAAAAAAACAGAATATTCCGTAATATATACGCTTTATAAAAATGAAATAGATATCGACGATGCGGCTCAGAACGTAATCAATCTTTTTGCCGATAAATCTTTCAAACATAATATTTACGAAGATAAAGAAGGTATCGATGAAAAGGTAAACATTGACGGAGTTTTTGAAATAAACGGAAAATCGTTCGGAGCTAAAATTGCTCTTATAAAAAGAAATTTAAATTTCTGGCAGATTGTCGCCGTTTATCCGCATTCCGATGACAATATACAAACGGCGGAAAATTACATAAACTCCGTAATAATTGACGACGTTATAGAGCATAAAGCGGAGAAGAAGCAATGAGAAAATCATTCTTCGCGGTATTTGCGGTTATAATTTCCGTATTTATAGCGGTAAGTATATCTGCAAGAAACAGGGAAAATAAAGACGCTCCCGCAGAGCAGCATATTGAACTTGCGAAAATTACCGTAACCGCCCCCCCTTTAAACAGACAGGAAAGCCTTGAACGGAAAACCGTTGGCGCGTCAAAAGATAAAATAAAAACCGCTTATTTTTTCTCGTCTTCATATAAAAATATTGATTATTTGGTGCATTACTGCGAGTATAAAAGCGAAGTCAATCTGCAGTCCGGCGTTGATTCGCTAATTTCTAAATTCAAAAATAATAATTTAAAATATGAAGTAAAAGAGGCCGGCATGGATCCTTATACCGGGATGCTTTTGGAAGGTTCTTTTGAAAAAGACGGCAAAAAATTTGCAATAAAAGATTTGCTTATAAAAAATAAAACAGGTTTCTGGCAGATAATGTCAATATATCCTTATTCTAAAAGAAATAATAAAGCTGCCGAAAGCTTTATAAAATCCGTTTCATTCGGCAGCTATGCTGATGAAAAATAGATTTATTCGCTGAAAGTGCAGTCTTTAACTTCAAGAAGCGGATAAAGCCTGTTAAAGTCTTCTTCCTTAACCATAATTCCTTTCGGATCGTCAAATAAATACATTATTATATTATCTCCGAGAAGAATCTCAATATCTTTTATGCTTTCGATATTCACAATAAAAACGCCTTCTCCATTCACGCCTGCTTTTGTTCCCCTTACTTTAATAAACATGATCAGCTCCTTTTTTAACGACTCTCCGTTCTCCGTCTTTTCTTTATTATATCTAATTTTTACAAAAACCGCTTTCACTTTTTAAAATAAATTAATACAATGTTAAAAAGCAATTGCAATTTACAGTTAACAAATAACGAGCGCTGTAATTGTTGATTGAAAATTGTTATTTGTTAATTGATCAATTGGGGAGCGAAAATGCGTAAACTTTTAATTTTGTCTTTATGTCTTATTTTTGCGGCATCGGCTTATGCGCAGCCTACCGCGGATGCCGTTTTAAAAATCGGGGTGGCGCCTTCTTCACAAATCAACAATAACCCTACGGGAAATAACGCGCAAAGATATGACGCGGATCCCGGATATTCAATTTCTCCGGAGGTTTATTTATACTTTACGGATAATCTGGGCATAGGTTTGGGATTCAGCCAAATGTTTGACAGATATATAAGAGACAGAGGAGACCTGAACAGTTCCAATTTTTATTTTGCGTTCAGACCCAAGTTTAAAGTGCTGGAAAAAGAATACGTATACATTATAGGCCAGGTAGGATATGGTATGATGAAGCATAATTTTGAAGCAAACGGAGGAGAAGTTCTTGACGACGGAGACGGATTATACTACGGCGTAGGCGGCGGAATAGACTTACATAATTTTATCGTAGAGCTTCTTTATACGTCAAACAAAGCCGTATTTAAGAGCATAGATTCGGACTATGAAGAAGAAGACGAATACACAATGATGACAATCAATATCGGCTACAGATTTTCAATGCCCATAGCGAAAAAAGAAAAGAAAGAAGTTAAGTCCGGCGCATCGGAAGAACTTAAACTTCAGGAGTATTCCGAAGAAGAATAAAAATATTTATAAAAAAACGAAAAACGAAGAAGCCCTTGATAATGGCAGCAAATTATAAAAATCCGCCAGGATCGCTGTAACCGATTTGCAACCAAAGAAGTGTCAAACCCTAATAACCTCTACATTAAAACACATACTTTTCCCTACGGTCAAACCGCATTTCATTCATTTTTCAATAAATTTCAAAAACGGTCTGACTCGTCCCGAAGAGGAGTTGAACCTCCAACCTTATCCTTAGGACGGATCTGCTCTATCCAGTTGAGCTATCGGGACATTTAAATACGGCTAGGCTGACGCGTCTTGCCGCGTCAGATGACTTTAAGGATCGAAAAAATTTCTGCGGATTTATTTTCAATCTTTTCCCTGCCGTTAAGGAAGGCAAGTTCCAGAACAAAAGCGGAAGCGACCACATTACCGCCCAGCTGCTCGACGATCTTTATTGCCGCGTTAGTAGTGCCTCCGGTAGCAAGCAAGTCGTCTATTATTAAAATATTTTCACCATTTTTTACGGCATCTTCGTGGATCTCAATAACGGCGCTTCCGTATTCAAGTTCATAGCTTATGGAAACGGTCTTTGCGGGAAGCTTACCCTTTTTTCTTATAGGTACAAAAGGAACATTCATTTTTACGGCCAGCGGCATTCCAAAAATAAAACCTCTGGACTCAATGCCGGCGATTTTATCAATTTTGAAATTTTTAAACTTATCGGATATATGCTCAATTACCTCATTAAAAAGAGCCGTATCCTGCAAAAGCGGAGTTATATCCTTAAAAATAATTCCTTTTGCCGGAAAGTCCGGAATATCTCTTATTGTCGAAGATAGCTTTTTTATATCCATTTATTGCACCTCTATTGCTCCGTTGTCGTTTTCATGCATCACGACCTTCTGTCCTTTTTTAAACGCTTATTGCCTTTTTTATTGACGCGGCTGTCAAGCATGATCCTTTTTGCTTCATCTTTATCTATAAGATTATATCTTACAAAAATACCTTTAAGCCTTTTCAATGCTTTAACTTCAAGCTGCCTGACGCGCTCTCTGGATATTCTCAAAACTTTGCCGGATTCTTCCAAAGACATCGGCTTTATTCCCCCGATGCCGAAACGCATTCTTATGATCTCGCGTTCTCTGGGAGGAAGATAGTCCAAAGCCTGTCCTATATCGGAGTTTGTTCTTATTATTTCGGTAACCGACTCTGGCGATTTAACGTCTTCGTCAACTATTATATCTTTAACAAAAATGTCGGAATCGTCGCCGATCGGGGCTTCGAGAGAACTCGTACCGTTAAAAACTGACGCCGCTTTCATAAGATTATTCGTCTGTTTTCTGCTTAATTTTAATTTTTCTGCAACTTCGTCAATCGAAGGATCGCGGTTTAATTTCTCTCTCAATTTACTCCATGTTTTCATCCAGAGGTTAAGAGAATCCCAAATATGAGACGGTATTCTAATTGTTTTTGTCTGATTTTCTATCGCTTTGCGCATATACTGTTCAATCCAGTAAACGGCATAAGTCGAAAAAGCGACTTTTTTTAAAGGATCAAATTTTTCAACCGCTTTTATAAGACCCATATTGCCTTCTTCGACAAGGTCCATGAAATCTATCCCTTTCTTCATGAATCTTTTGGCAATGGGAATCACAAGCCTGTAATTTTGTTCCACAAGTTTATCGAAGGATGATTTGTCTTTTTTCTTCGATTTTTTCCACAATTCATCCATTTCCTGCTTTGACAACGGCCTAATCTGTCTTATTGCATTAAAATAAAGCTGTAACGGATCATACCTTGTAATCATGTGATATCCTTATGGATTTATTATAAAAGTCTCGGGGCGACTGGATTTGAACCAGCGACCTCACGGTCCCGAACCGAGCGCTCTAGCCATCTGAGCCACGCCCCGATTTTTAATTATTCTATGATTTTAATGAACCTGTTATTTTCATCTACATAAACAATTTTAGGAGTTATAGGGCTGCCGGAAAGAGTAAACCCCATTATTATTATCTCTTCGCCTTTTTTTATCAAATGAGCCGCGGCGCCGTTCATGCATATTACGCCTGAGCCGGGCCTTCCGGGAATGATATAAGTTTCAAGCCTTGCGCCGCTGGTATTGGATACAACCAAAACTTTTTCGCCTATCCAAAGACCGGCTTTTTCGCAAAGCTCCGTATCAATCGTTATGCTTCCTTCATAATTTAAATTAGCTTCCGTTACCACGGCCTTAAAAATTTTAGAACTTAAAACAAACTTCATTTATTTTCTTTCTCCATGCATACAGCAATGTTAATTTATATTTAAATATTGTATCAAATTATTTTGATTTTTCGGCATTTTCATTTAAAATGCTGACGACTCTCCTGGGAAAAGGAATAACGATATTTTCTTCCTCGAATCTCTTATGCAGTTTTTTAACGACTTCATGCAGAATTTCCCCTTTTGAATACATGTCTCTCACTTTAAATATGACGGCAAAGTTTATTGACGACTCCGCAAACTGATTAAATCTGACTGCGGGAGTGTAAGTTTTCACGCCGCCCGGCATAATATCTATAACTTCTTTAGCGGCCGCGATCGCGGTTTTTTCAACTTTATCAAGATCGCTGTCATATGAAACGCCGCAGTTCACCGAAACCGTAAGTTCCGGCTGCTGGGTGTGGTAATTTGTTATTACCGCCGAGGAAAGTTTAAGATTAGGTATTGTTATTATGTTATTGGAAAGTTCCATGATCCGCGTCGTTCTCCAATTAATGTCAATAACCGTTCCTTCCTGTCCGCTGTCGAGTTTTATGTAATCTCCTCTCATGATCTGCTTGTTCGCTACGAGATTCATTCCGGCAAAAAGATTTCCGAGAGTGTCCTGCAAAGCCAGCGCCACGGCAAGAGAGCCTATTCCCAAAGCCGTCAATATCGGCGTAAATTTTATGCCAAGCTGGTTTAATATAAGGATTGTTCCGACAAATATGACGATAAATTTTATCATATTTTCGCCGATCGTTTCGGAAACAGCTCTTTTAAATATTTTCGACGCTATTGACGCAAGTAAAAGAACAGCCGAAAAAGCAAAAATCCCGTAATAAATCTTCGCAGCCGGCGCATTGTATTCTATCGGGGATGTTTTATATCCGAAATATAAAGCAGCCAAAAACATCCAAAAAGCGACATAATTTTTTGCCATGCCTACGGCTTCATTGCTGACATTTAATCCTATTTTCCAAAGCGCTTTTTGTAAAAGTTTTAAGATAACGTTTCTAAACAAAAATCCCACAATGATTATGAGAGAAAATACGGCAATGCTCTCAGTCCACAATGTGAGATTTGGCGAAACTGCGGATAAAAAATGCAAGTTCATTGTTTTTTATTTTTTAGGTCTTTCGGCTTCTTCCTGGCACTGAATGCAATATCTCACCCACGGAATCGCTTTTATTCTTTCCAAAGGTATCGCGCATCCGCAGCATTCGCATTTGCCGTAAATGCCTTTTTCTATTTTAGTGAGCGCGTCATTTATGTCATTCAATGTTATTTTATCGGCGGCAGCGAGTTCAAAATACATTTCTTTTTCACTGTTCTGGCTTGCCGTATCTATTTCATCGCCGACAATAATATCGGAATCCGCGTCCCTTTCTTTTTGCGCGTTAACTTTATTTAAAATTTCCGTTCTTTTCTGCATCAAAACTTTTTTAAACTGCACGGCGTCTTTCTTATTCATTGTATCTCCTTTTTAACGACAGAGATGAGATTGAAGAGCGCAGAACGTAGATATTGCATTTTCGCATTTTGCGAAAACCCATTTATCTGTTTTGCCTCAGGCAAAACTCCTTATCTTCACTCTTCACTCCCAACTCTTCACTCTTTTTTATTAATTAGTAAATACTTTTACGGTTCTTAGCATCTCTGTTTCCTGACCGCTTACTCTTATATCCTTAGAAGACATATCCATTAAATAATCGCATATCTCCTGGGTTATGCGCTCGCCGGGAATCAAAACCGGAATACCGGGCGGATAAGGCGTAAGAGTCTGCGCGGCAACGTGCCCGACGGCTTTATTTAAGGCTACTCTTTTCGTTTTATTGGAAAGAAAAACCTCTCTCGGCCTTAAAACCATTTCGGTTGCAAGAGAAGGTATCTGCAATATCCAG
>WRNH01000069.1 GCA_009776745.1 Endomicrobiia bacterium
ATAAAAAGTATTGATAAATAGTAGAGAATTTTTTGCTGCCCGGCACGAAATGGCTAAGAAGAGTAGCGACAATTAGATAGAAGCAGTATTGATAGATAGCCCTGAAAGTCACATAGAGAGGCGTAAAAATAGAGGAAGTATTTATGAAAAAGTTTATATAATTCTAATTTATTTTAGCACCAACAGTTATACAAGAGGTCTATTTTATTGCAAATAACGTTAGGGCATTACTCAAACACCAAAAAATATTCCTTATTTAAAGTTTTAAAAATCTATTACTCTACTATTTAAATTCTTCTTCATAAATACACATTCAATTCAATAGCTATTACAAATTACGGATAAACGTCAACGACAAACGGTTTTTTGTCTCTTATTTGCAATCCAAAATCCGTAATTATTTTGAATTTTTATCAAGTTTATCGTATATTTCACAATCTTCTCCTATGAAAACGCTTGCGGAAAAAGATTTTTTGGCGTCGTAGGAAACTATTATTTTGCCGCATCCTAAAATATTTGACATTTCTTTTGAAGCAGCGTATCCGCCTTTGTAATCTTTTATTAAGGTTGTCCCGTACGGTGTCTTATGATTGCTCCACTCTAAAACGTCAAATTTATTTTCACGCAGTTTCCAAGCGGCTTTTTCCGCCATACGCGGTTTTCCGGAAGCGTTTTTGATCTCGATTATGCCGTCATATTTTGTATTATCCGTATCCGTCAAAGGATAATATATAGTGTAAAGCAGATCCACAATATTATCTTTGTCCGGCTCAACTCTGGTTTTTGTATATTTTGCCGGAAGGTCAAAAAACATTATTTCCGCGTCATACATTTTAAAATACATTATCATATTGATAAAAGCAAGCTTTGATATGTTTGTATCAAGCAGATCATAATTTTTCCTGATATTTTTTATGTTTGAAAGCATTCTTGTTTTAAAGGTTTTCATTATCGCTTGCGCAAATTCAAGCTGATTCAAACACTGCAAATCTCTCTCGGTAAAACTTTTTTCCGAAATAAATTTATGCAGATCTTTATTTGTTCCGGCTGTCTGCAGCAAAGATTCAAAACTTGCCGTAACATAATAATCCGGAACAAAACTGTTATTTGTCATTTCAAAAACATCCTGATAAAAATTCGTTAACGCGGCATTCAAATCTTTTTCGGCATCTTTAAAAAACGTATATTTAAAACTTCGGGCACGCTCTTTTTTTCTAATCACGACAATATCGGTATTTACGGAAAGAATTTTTAAAAGATTGGATTTTCTTTCATAGTAAACATAATAAGCTTCCAAAGTATCGGGAAGAAATTTTTCGGTCCCGTGAAAAGTGATCATAAATTTTACCGGTTTATCCGTAGTAAGTTTATTTGTAAGCGGTTCGGTAAGCGAAAAATAAACAAAAAGAAAAATCACGGTAAACAAAACGGCTATAAGCGCAAAATTTACGATAATCAGTATTTTTTTAGTTTTTCTTTGCATAATAATTCCATGTATCGACCGTCTGCCTGCACAGCCATAAGCCTTTATCGACTACGTATTTTATTCCGTCTGCAAGAACATAAATAAAAGCTTCTTCCGGATTTACCATTGCCAGTTTCCTTATTTTTGAGACATGCTTGTGTTTTCTGTCAATTGAGGCGAAATCCGCGACAAATATTATTTTTTCCAAAACGCTCATATCCGTCCGGCCCAAAGTGTGATTTTCTATTGCGGCAAGAATATTTTTATCTTTTATATTAAAATGTTTTCTTGCAATATACGCCGAAACGTGAGAGTGAAGAAGATGAGGGGCATTTTTCTTTATCTCTTCGAAATATCTTACTTTTATCTTTGCGCGCGCGCATAATTTTACAAGTTCGACGCCGCTCATATTTTTAGCGCAGTCGTGAAGAAGCGCAGCGACTCTGGCTTTTAAAATATTTTCGCCGTGCAGCGATGCAAGCTTTACCGCAAATTCCGAAACATTGTACGAATGTTCAAACCTTTTCGGACTGAGATTGCGTGACAAATATTCAAAAATGTTTTTTTCTAAATTTTTCATTTATACAATCCGCGCGCTTTTATATAATCATAGACATTCCCGTCTAATAATTCTTTAACTTGTTCGTCGTTCTCTTTCAAAAGCTTCCGTATCAGCGTTGAAGATATGTCTTTCGCAGGGATGTCCGGAAAAATACATCTGTCGAGGAACTTTGTTCCTTTTTCTATTACGGATCCGGGGCGTTTGGCGACTATAAATTTATATTGAGACGCGAGGTATTCTATATTTTTCCACGTTGGCAAATCTTTTAACGAGTCGGAACCTATAAGCATCAGTATTTCGTTGTCGGGATAAAGGCTTTTAAAATAATCCAAAGTCTGATACGAATAAACAATGTCCTGTTTTTCCGCCTCAAAAAAGCTTATTTCCGTTTTTTCGATATTATTTACTGCAAGTTTCAGCATTGCAATTCTATCATTAATGTCTGCAAATTGGCTTGTTTTATGCGCAGGAATATAAGCCGGAACAAATATCACTTTCCCAACTCCTTGAAGTTTCAGAGTTTCTTTAGCCATATCAATATGCGCTTTATGCACAGGGTCAAACGACCCTCCGAAAATAACGATTTTGTTCATTTATTTCCCTTTTTAACGACAGAGAATAGGTAAAAGGATCTCTCTAAAAACCTATCTAAAGCGATGTCATTCCCGTGAAAACGGGAATCCATTTTGTCGTTATCATCGGACATATTTAAAAGCAGCATGGATACCCGTTTTCACGGGTATGACAAATTGGATTTTTAGAGAGACCCAAAAGGTAATAGATATTGTGTTTCAGCCTTGCCGAAACCTATTTATATGTTTTCGCTTTGCGAAAACACCAAAACCTTTTACCTATTACCTGTTAGCTATTATCTTTTCTATCTCCCCGCTGCGGACCCAGCCGGAAAAATTTTCCGGAAAAACTTTTATATAACTCCATTCTCCGGACATATTTTTGACAATTACCGATCTTGCGCGCGGAAGACTGAATATTTCAGGATTATTTATCCCCGGACCGCTTCTTACAGCGCTGTCGGACAAAGAAACGGCTTTCACGGTAAAAATTTCATCATTAACTTTCAAAGCAAAAACTGCGCCGGATACTACAAACAAAAAAATCAGCGCCGGCATTAAATGTTTCGGGGCTTTTTTTATCCCGAGCAAACGCACAGACGCCGCCAATAAAATAAAAATCACGGCAGCAGAAAACAAAACAGTCGCGGCGTTCAGAGAACAAAATCCCGTCAGTTTGCCGGATAATGCATTAAATCCTTCCGGTTCGGCAATGCCTGCTTTATCGTGCAGAAAGCGTCTGTTATGTTTGATATCGGCGTCACGCGGTTTTAAAAGGAAAGCTTTTTCGATATTTACAACGGCTTTGCCGAGTTCGCCGTTTCTGTAATAAGCATTCGATAAATTATAATGCAAATACGGATTTCTGATTTTTTCCACCTGAATAAGAGATTCATAAATTTCTATTGTTTTTCCGTAATCTCCGGCAGCAAAGCTGTTTTCCGCGCTTTCAATAAGCGCGGCGTATTTATCTGCGCCGAAACACGGCATTGCAATTAACGATAAAAAACATAATAGCAATAATTTCTTCATAAATCCCCTTTTAACGGCAGAGTGGAAAGTGGAGAGTGAAGAGTGGAGATACAACAACGGCTTTATTGTTTCGGTAAAGCCGAAACACAATATTTCCACTTTTCACTCTCCACTCTTCACTCTTTTTAATATTTCTTTCACTTTTGACAAAATCTGCGTCATAGACTTTTCATCCGATTTAACGGAAGCAAATCTGTAAAAATTCAAACTGTTAATAATGTTTTCTATATCTTTCGCCATATTTTCGCCAATGCCGGATTTTTTCANGTTTTCCGTAATTTCGTTGGCCGGCAAATTATCGGAACGTATCCCTGTTTTTGCNGTTATTGCNGACAGCAAAGCCGCATATACCGTTTCGTAAAAATCGCGGCAGGTTTCAACTTTCATTTTATTTTCGGATTCGGTNATGCATTTCCTTGAAAAAGCGGCGGCTTCAAGTTTTAATTTTATTTCAGGATCATTGTTTTTCTTTAACAGATACGTCCTGTAAAAAAACGCAAAAATGAAAAATAAAACAAACGGAATAAAAATCAAAAAGAAAAATTTGTTTAACACAAAATATTTTTTATATTGGCAAAGCTTATTTATTTTTTTATTGTATTTTATATCGCTTTGCACATTGATAATATTGGACTGTACCGCTCCGTTATTGCCGGAATTGACAATAGCCGTTCCTTCAACTTTAATTTTTAAAGGCGCGGTCTCCGCATAAGAATAAACCGCTTTATCGGGGTCAAAAAATGAAAGTCTTATAGGCTGTATTGTCCTTTCTCCGGGCGCAAGAGGAACCAGCAGAATTTTAAATTCTTTTGCGTCTTTTTCGTCATTTGAAGAAGAAACCGTATCATAGACCTTAAAATCTTTTGAAGGTTTAAATTCTATGTCGCTGACGCTTTTCATATTTCCTTTGCCGGTAACTTTTACCGTAAGCGTTACAAGATCATTGACCTGCGTTTCGGCATTGTCGAGAGAAGCGCTGATTTTAAAATTCCCGACTGCGCCCTTGAAATCCGCCGGTCTGTTTTCCTGAGGCAATGGCAGCACATTTATCGTCAGAGATTCCGTTTCAAGCAGCTTTTGCTGCGCGCGCATCCCCATTGCGGAAAATATAGAGAAAATATCGTCAAAAGAAGCGCGCGAAGACAGATCCGCTACGGATATTTTGAGTTTTGCCGGATCTATTGTTACCGTTCCGCTTTCTATAGGATATAAAATCGTCTCAATATCATTAACTAAATAATTTATGCCGTCTATGCTTTCGCGGCGCTGGCCGGGTTTTGAAGAATCATTCCAAAAACCTTTAAAATCAGGCGGATAATATTCCGGGTTTGACATCAAATCAACATTAGTGTAAAAGCCGAATTTATAGACAAGTTTTTCGTTGACATAAACTTTCTTTTTATTTGTTGAAGCTTTTACAAAAACTTTTCCCTGTCCGCCGGAATCGGAAACTCTGCCGCCCTGCTGCGTTTGCTGCGGCTGCTGAACGCTGACAGACTGAACCGCCGAAGCTTCGGTAACTTCGATTTCTATAGGATCAGTAGTATAAGTTTTTTTATCGTACTCCGCTTTTGCGGCAGGTATTGTAAGTTTTCCGGTTTTCTTCGGGGCGATCGTATATGTATAAGTTATACTGCCGCTTCTTTTGCCGTTCACAAAAGAAAAACTTTGCGATTTTCCGGAACCGTATCTGTTAAAATCCGAAAGTTCGGCGATCTCGGGTTCGGGAAGATTGGACACGTCGCCGCTTACGGTGAGAGAGTAAACCAGATACTCGTTTAAAGCTATAGCATTTTTATTCACCGAAGCCGAAAATGATATCTCATCGGCAAACGAATAAGATACCGCAAAAATCAGCAATAATAAAATTAAAATAAACTTTAGACCTTTCATTTCATATCCTTTCCAGAAGCTCAGAAGTTGGGAGGAGCTCTCTAGAAGATGAGAGGGTGGGAGGCTGAGATGCTGAGAGGAGCTGTGGTCGTTTCTTCTTTGTCGTTGTCCTTGTCTTTACTCAACTTCCCAACATCCCATCTTCTCATCTTCTACTTTTTCGTCTTTTCCCATCTTCCCAACATCCCACCTTCTCATCCTCTGCCTTTCCTGCCTTTTTCGTCTTTACTCATCTTCCCAACATCCCATCTTCTCAGCTTCTGTCTTTTAACTCCGCTCTGCCGTTCTTACCAATCTTTCCCGCTTTGCTCCAAAACGGGAGTCAGCTGTTTATGTCTTAGTTTTTCCGATTTTTTATCTTCTTCATTATAATAGTTTAATATTGTATCAATATGCGCGTAATTTGTCTTATCGGATTCGCTTTTTTGTCCGCTTTCTTTTTTTGACTCTTTTTCAAGTTCTTCTTTTTCTTTTTGCAAAGCCTGCTGTTTTTGCTGCTGCTGAGCGATTTTTTCGTCATTTTGCCGCATTTGTTTATCTATATTTCTTTGGACCTCTTTTTGTTTTTTTATTTCTTTTTTCAGTTCTTCTTTCATCTTTCTGTTTTCGGGCGTGTCCGCTTCTTTTTCCAAATTGCGCATCTGCTGCTCAAGCTCTTTTTGTTTTTGCTGCGAATCCGCTTTGTCTTTGGCAAGTTCTTTATTTTTACTTCTTTCTTCCGCTTCTTTACGTCTGGCTTCTTCGCTCTTTGACGCGTTTTCTTTTTGTTTTTTGGTATTGTCGTCCGGCTTTTTATTATCCGTTTTTTGCTTTTTTGCATTCTCTTGCCGTTCTCTCTGCTGCGCTTCTTTCAGCTGTTTTTCCAAATCTTTTTCTTCGGCTTTAAGACGTTTATCCTCTTTTGAGAGTTCCTGCTGATTTTGCCGTTCCTGTTGTTTTTCGGCAGCGCTTTCCTGTTCTTTTTGGCTTGCCTGCTCTTCTTTATTTTGCTGATTTTCGATTTCTTTTTTAAGATTTTCCCGTTCTTGCTCATCCTGCTCGGAATTCATCTGCTTTTGAAGCTCTTCCCTGTTTTTTTGGGCATCGTCTTTTTCCTGCCTGCTTTCGTTTTCCTGCTGCTGCGCCTGCTGTTCTTTTTCTTTTGAATTTTCGGATTTTTGTTTGTTTTCTTCCTGCTGCTGACGGTTTTTATCAAGATTTTTCTGAACATCGTCTTTATTTTGCTGAGGCTGTTTATTTTGCCGTTTCATCATATTCTGCAAAAATTCAAGATTATATTTAGGATCTTTATCGGCCGGATTTATTTTTAAAGCTTCCTTATATAATTTTTCGGCTTCGGCATATTCGCCTTTTTTGAATTTCGCATTAGCAAGATTATACAACACTTCCGCCTTATCCGAATTTGAAATATCGTATTTTTGCAGCAAGCCTTCATAAAGTTTTTCGGCGGTTTCCGCATCGCCCGTTTTATAAGCCGCTCCGGCCGCATTTTTAACTATATTGATATTATCCGGATGTTTTACGGCTTCATTATTTAAAATGTCGAATGCGTCAGCAAAATCATTTTTATTGAACGCATCCACTCCGGCATTATTGTTTTTCGTGTCTTTAGACGAGAAAAAAAACAATGCCGCAAACGCCGCCAATAAAAAAATAATAAGTAAAATTTTTATTTTCATATTTTGTCTTTACTTTCGTTTCCTCCGGAGGCCGTTCGTCGTTAACTCCACTCTCCACACTTCACACTCCACACTTTAACGGCAACCACCCCATCACTAACGCGTAGCGGCTTTTTATATTTATCGTCGTTAATTCCACGCTTTAGTCTTTGTTCTAGTCGGTCGTGTCACGGTGACGGAGCAATTTACCACAAACGGCGTGGTCAATTCCTCCGTCCCCATGACCCTCTTCCTACCGTTAGTGCCTTGCTTTTGGATAAATAAATTCTGTCAAAAACGCTATTAATGCTAAAAATAAAAATATCTGAAACCTGTCCTGTTTGCTGCTTTCTTTTGTTTTGCCGTGAGAATCTTTATCAAGATTTTGAAGTTCTTTGACAATATCAGCGGAAACGCCGCTATTGTCCGATATTTCAAAATATTTTCCGCCGGTCTCGGAAGCGATCGTCCGTAAAAGGCCGGAATCCAGCCTGCTCATAACCGTTTTTCCTTTTTCGTCGGTCACATATTTTATCAATCTGCCGGACGAATCTTTTTCCGGTATGGGCGCGCCTTGAGCTGTCCCGATGCCTACGGATATGATTTTCAATCCGGCTTTTTTTGCCGATTCTACGGCCTCTTTTGTTTTTTTGTCGTGGTCTTCGCCGTCGGTTATTAAGACCATCGCTCTTGAGCCTGACGGTTTGCCGTCCAAAGCTTTTACGGCCAAATTTATCGGAGAACTGAACTCAGTGCCGCCGAACGGAAGAGATCCTATATTTACTCCCTGCAAAAACATTTTTACGGCCTCGGCGTCATAAGTCATCGGGCACTGCCACATAGATATTCCCGAAAAAACGATAATGCCTATCTTATCGCCCTCACATTCTTTTATTATCGCGGAAATAAGCATTTTTGCTTTTTCAAGCCTGCTTGGTTTTATGTCTTCGGCAAGCATACTTTTTGAAATATCCAAAGCAATCACGATTTCGGAGCTTGTTCTTTCTATTTCAACTTCTTTATGCCCGTACTGCGGCCGCGCCAAAGCAAGTATGAGAAAAATAAAACCCGCCAGCAAAACGGTATTTCTCACTTTATAAGCATTAAAGCTGATATTGCTTAAAACCGGCAAATTCGCTTTGCTTATCAAAAGACTCAAATCTTTTTTTCTTTTTCTCACAAAAAAAGCAAGCAAAACCGCAAGAAGCGGAATAAATAACAGTAATAATAAATACTTTTCATTTGCAAACATTTTTAACACCAATTCTTTATAGTTAGCAGTTAGCAATTGTTGCGCAGAGCTTATCCGATATAAAATATAAAAAGTAAAATATAAAATATTAACAACAAAAATACCCCTTTCACTTTTTATTTTTTATATTTTATATTTTATATTTTCTCTGCCTTTAAGGCAGTTTCCTCAAATAAGTATTTTCCAGCATAACGATAAAAAACAAAAGCATCAGCGCGGCCAGAACGAAATTTTTATAAAGTTCGTCATAACTTGTAAATTTTCTGATTTTTATATCTTCTTTCTCAAGCCTGTCTATCCGCTTCATCGTATCTTTAAACGATTCTATGTCGGTGACCCTGAAATATGTTCCGCCGGTATTAGCGGCAATTTGTTTTGGAACGTCTTCATTGAGTTTTTCTCTGTTATCCCTTACCAGCCTTTTTCCGAAGAAACCGTCGTCAACTTCGTATACGGCGCCTTCAAGGCTTCCCACCCCTACGGCATAAATTTTCACTCCGTAATTTGCGGCTATTTTTGACGCGGTAACGGGATCCACTTCGCCCATATTGTTATTGCCGTCGGTAATAAGTATCAAAACTTTTTCTTTTGTCTTGCTTTCTTTAAGCCTGTTTACGGAAGTGACTATGGCCGACCCTATCGCTGTACCATCGAGCTTAATATTTTCGGTGCTGATTTTTTTTACAAACTCTAAAAGCGATTCTTTGTCGGTCGTCAGCGGACACTGCGTAAACGCCAAACCCGCAAAAAGCACAAGCCCTATTCTGTCGGACTTTCTTTCTTTTATAAAATCAGCCGCGATATTTTTCGCCGCTTCCAGCCTGCTTAGAGGCCTAAAATCCAATGAACGCATACTGCCGGAAATATCCAGAGCTATCATTATGTCTATGCCGCGTTCGCTGCTTTCTTCAAAATTTCTGCCTTCCTGCGGCCGCGCAAGCGCTATGATCATTAACGCAAAAGCAAAATATTTCAAGATTTTTAAAATTTTGTGCAAATACGCTTTCAGCGAACGTCTTTCTTTTTCAAAAATTGCGCCGCGCGGAAAAATGACAAAAGCGTCTTGTTTATTTTTTCCGTTATTTTGCAGCAAAGGCAGAAAAAATAATAAAAATAAAAGTAAAAATTCGGGATTGGCAAATCTCATAATTTTCTTATAAATTCCTTTGTCTTTTCAAGACTGTCGATCATGCTGCTCTCCGACGGTTTAAAGCCCGCATATCTTGCAAGGTCAAAAATTTTAAAATATTCTTTTATGTCTTTTCTGGTCAATGAAATGAAAACGATATTTTCAAGTTTTTTCAACAATTCCGTAGACGTCATTTCCATCGCGTTAAAGCCGTATTTTTTAGATATGTACGTTCTCAGTATTTCGGCCGTACGATAATAAAACACGCGCGGCTCGCCGTTTTTTATTATGCCCGATCCAAGCAGATCGTCAAGATCGATCAGAGCTTGTACCTGCGGATCAATAATAACCGTTTCTTCTTTGACGTTTTTACGGATATCTTTTATAAGCAAGACGATCAAAGCAATTAAAATTATCAAAACCAGCGCGATGCCCGCGGAATATGCCGGATTCATGCTTATTTTTTTAAGAGATTTGATATCTTTTATATCTTCCGCATTCTCGCCGAGCAGGCTGTTGATAAGTATTTCCGTCTGCGGAGTAAAAAACATTCTTTTATTTCCGTCCGTATTTACATATGCGATCCCTACGGGTTCAAGATCCAAAACGCCGGTTTTATAAGCCGCAAGCTCAAAAATTATTACATAATCGTTAGGTTTGCCTGAAATGCCGTCTGCATAGACATTTACCGTCTCAAAATTTTTGAATATGATATTTTTGTTTACCGCAAGATATGCCGCGTCGGGAAGATGCGCTTTAACCGTATATTTGATTATGTCGCCGATATAAGCGCTTTCCGCATCAAAAGACGCTTCGATAACCGGCTCTTTTGAAACGGCAAAAGATTTTGAAAAAGATAAAATAAATATTGATAATATTAATAATATTTTCTTCATCTATCCGAGCATTGTCCTTCTTTCTCTTTCTTTAAAAAATCTTATCAAAGGCTTTATATAAGATTCTTTTGTATTAAGATTTATAATGTCGACTTTAGCTCTTTTAAAAACGGAGTCGGCGGCTTTGTCTAAAGCGGAACTTTTTTCTTTCAAAAAATCATTATCGTAAAAAGTATCAAGCGTAAAGCGGCTGCCGGTTTCAGGGTCATACATTTCTATAAGGCCTATATCCGGAAGCTCTCTTTCTTTATCGTCATTGATTTTTATGCAGATCAAATCGTGCCTTTTTGCGGTCACGGCCAAATCTCTTTCATATCCGGCGTCCTGAAAATCGGATATAAGAAATACGACGGCTTTTTTCCGCCAAATTTCATTTATCGCTTTTAATGCCGTCGAAATTGAAGTTTTTTGTCCGGACGGTTTAAAATCCAGAATTTCTTTTATTATTCTTAAAATATTATTTTTGCCTTTTTTCGGGGTAATAATTTTTTCGACTTTATCGGTAAAAGAAAGCATTCCGGCTCTGTCATTATTTTTTAAAGCGGCAAAAGCCAAAATAGAGGCGATTTCTGCCGCAATTTCGGATTTTAATTTGTCGGTGCTGCCGAAATGCTGCGACGCCGAAAAATCTATAAGGAAAATTACGGTAAGCTCTCTTTCTTCTGAAAAAAGTTTTATATACGGCTTGCCGTAACGGGCAGTAACATTGCGGTCAATAGTCCTGACATCGTCGCCGACCTGATATTCTCTGACTTCGGCAAACTCTATCCCGCGCCCCTTAAACACGCTCTGATACTGCCCCGCAAAAACTTCGTTAACAAGTTTATTAGAGCGTATTTCAAGCTTTCGTATTTGTTTTTTTAATATGTCTTTGTCTAACATCAGACAACTCCAAAAAATAATAAGCAAGGATTTTTGAGCAGGCATAGCCTGCAAAATTTATAGATTCCGCGACGGAGTTTAAACTGCACAAAGCTGCAGGACGCAGAATGGCAAACGAATCCTTTGTCGCATTTTCACTTTCCACTTTTCACTCTTCACTTTCGCAGTTTACGGCACTTCCACACCGCCGAAAAGTTTTTCGATTATGTCGTCGGAAGTTATTGAATCGGCTTCGGCTTCGTATGTTATGAGTATTCTGTGCCTTAAAACGTCAGGGCCTATAATTTTGACGTCTTCGGGCATAACGTATGCTCTTCCCTGCAAAAATGCGTACGCTTTGGCCGCAAGAGTAAGATTTATGGTTGCCCTTGGAGAACCGCCGTAAGCGATCAGGCTTTTTAAATCTTTAAGATTATATTCTTCGGGGTTTCTTGAGGCGAAAACAATGTCGATTATATAATTTTTAACTTTATCGTCGACATAAATCTGTTCTATAAGCTTTTTTGCTTCTTCGATCTCTTCCAAAGAAACTGCGGGTTTAATTTCTGCGACCGGATGCGTCATTTTTTCAAGGATTATTTTTTCATCGTTTTTAGCGGGATATTCAACCTTCAGCTTCAGCATAAATCTGTCGACCTGGGCTTCGGGCAAAGGATAAGTTCCTTCCTGTTCTATAGGATTTTGCGTGGCCATAACAAGAAAAGGTTTAGGCAAAACAAAAGTTGTATCGCCTATAGTCACCTGTTTTTCCTGCATAGCTTCAAGCAAAGCGCTTTGAACTTTTGCAGGCGCGCGGTTAATCTCGTCGGCAAGTATGATATTTGCAAATACAGGCCCTTTTTTTATGCTAAAATCCCCGCTTTGCGGATTATAAATCAAAGTACCCGTTATATCCGCGGGAAGCAGATCCGGAGTAAACTGTATTCTTTTATAAGAAGCCCGTATCGCCGCGGACATACTTTTTACGGCAAGAGTTTTTGCAAGCCCGGGCAAACCTTCAAGAAGTATATGTCCGTCGGAAAGAAGCCCTATCAGCATTCTTTCCAAAACATATTTTTGTCCCACGACCGTATTTGAAATTTCTTCCAGCAATTTTGAAGCAAAAATACTTTTAGCGCGCACTTTATCGTTCAATGCGTTTATGTCCGACAAGTTTGACATGATATCCTCCGTTAAAAAGTTTGGAGTTTGAAGTGTGGAGAGTGGAGATAATGAGTTTTTGCTTTGCAAAAACATATAATTAGGTCTCTCTAAAAACCTATCTAAGGTGGTGTCATTCCCGTGAAAACGGGAATCCATTTTTGTCGTTATCGTCGGATACATTTAA
>WRNH01000070.1 GCA_009776745.1 Endomicrobiia bacterium
CCCTGCATCTCCGCATCCCTGCGTCCCTGCTTCCGCCGTCATCGCCGTTACCCTGCATCTCTGCATCCCTGCGTCCCTGCTTCCGCCGTCATCGCCGTTACCCTGCATCTCTGCATCTCCGCATCCCTGCATCTTTTTGAGTTAACTCCACTCTCCACCCTCAAAACTCCACACATTTTATTATAAGCCCGGATACATAGAGCGGCTGCGGCCGTTCTGTCTTTGCCGTTGCCGTCATTCGCAATTGCCGCCGCAAAGTTCAAAATAAGCGTAAATTACCGCCAGAATTGAAAACGGCACAGTCAAAAGCAGCAAAACAATAAAAAACTTTCCGATATAATTTATAATGAACAGTACCGCCAATAAAACAAAAATTTTCATTTTGCGGTCATTTGTAATTTCTTTGCTTTTTTGAAAAGCTTCTTTTAACCCCGCGTTTTCAAGCAGGGGAAGAAAATACAATATATATTGTAACGTAAATATGACAAAAACCGCAATAAGCGCGAAAGACAGCGCGGATACGGCAAACATGCCTGCCGTATATCCGTCCCCTCCGGAAACGCTTTTCGCTATAAAAGGCATAGCGGCTATTATAAACGCGAAAACAAAAAAAATCGCGGCAGCGGAAAGCATAAAACGCAAAACGGACAAAAAAGAAGGAACATAATCTTTAAGCTTCATTATTTTTCCTTTACACAAAGGAAGAAAAGCGGAAGCCATAAAAAATAAAATCATTGCCGTAAACATTATGACAAAGGCCATGCAAATTGAAAAAAGAACAAAAGGATTGATCACTTTCGCGCTTTGGGCAAAATTTTCGCTTATGGCGGCGGTCATTGAGGCATTTATGCTGCCGATAAAAAGCAAATTTGAAAATAAACTTACAAATAAAATTAAGGCCGCCGAAAGAACAGAGATAAAAAGAACATCGGTAAAATTTTTAATTAAAGTATTAAAAGCCGCCCTGAACACCGCGGAAAATGAAAAATCGTTCATTAAAACCCCAAAGACAATTGCAAATAAACGGCAAAAAGAAAAGCAGCGCCGTTTATAACTTTCTATTGTCTATAACTCTCTTTGCTTTGCCTTCGCTTCTGGCAATGGTTTTGGGTCCGACAAGTTTTACATTGACCCCGACAAGTATAGTGTTTTCAATACTTTTCTTAATTTTATTTCTAAGCGCTTCAAGCGCTTTCATCTGATCGGAGAAAGCTTTTTCATCGATCTCAACCAGCACTTCTATAATATCCAAACCATGCGCTTCTCTGTTAACGATTATCTGATAATTAGGCAATATGCCTTCAACCTGCAGCAAGGCATATTCTATCTGGGTGGGGAAAACGTTTATTCCGCGCACGACTATCATGTCGTCCGTTCTTCCTTTGATTTTGCTTATGCGCGGCGCGGTCCTTCCGCACGAACAAGGTTCGTTCGTCAAAGAAACTATATCTCTCGTTCTGTAGCGCAAAAGCGGCATTCCGGTTCTTGTAAGAGTCGTTATAACAAGTTCGCCGTTTTCTCCTTCAGGGACCGGCATATTTGTCTCAGGGTCGATTATTTCCGGATAAAACACGTCAGACCATATATGCAAACCTTTCTTCAAATAACATTCCTGGGCGACTCCTGGACCGATAATTTCCGAAAGCCCGTAAATATCCGTCGCCGTAAGGCCAAGCGAATTTTCTATTTCGCCTCTCAAAGCTTCGGTCCACGGCTCCGCGCCGAAAATTCCGACTTCCCACGAAGATTGTCTCGGGTCAAAACCCATTTCTTTTGCTTCTTCTGCCATATACAATGAAAAGCTCGGCGTACACGCCAAAATTCGCGGCTTAAAATCCTGCATAAGTTTTATTTGTCTTTTTGTTTGTCCGGAAGACATAGGCATTATCGCGACGCCCATTTTCAAAGCGCCGTAATGAAGCCCCAATCCTCCGGTAAATAATCCGTACCCGTAAGCGATCTGGATAATATCGCCCGGAAGACCTCCCGCAGCCGCGATCGAACGCGCCGAAACTTCCGCCCAGAGATCTATATCTTCTTTCGAATAGCCGGAAACAACAGGATTGCCCGTCGTACCGCTTGAAACGTGGAATTCCGCGATATCTTTAACTTCTTTGGAAAACAGCCCGAAAGGGTAAAAATCCCTCAGATCGTCTTTTTCGGTAAAGGGAAGTTTTGTTATATCGTATATGCTTTTAACCGAGTCCGGCAAAAAACCGTTCTCGTCAATTCTTTTTTTATACACGGGCGAATTTTTGTAAACGTAACCTGCAAGCGCGCGCAAGCGCTCCGACTGCAAATTTTTTAGATCCTGCAAACTCTGAGTTTCCGTCTTTTCATTATAAATCATGCGATTTACTCCGTAAATTTAGGCGCGTGGACGATAGAGCGGTTATGATTTTAAGGATTTATTTGCCGCAGCCGTTTCCATGCCTCATCTTTTATTCCTATTCGTTCTATCTGTCGTTTCTTCCGGATCGGTTATTTCAATTTCGCGTTTTCTTTCGCCGATCACTATCGAATTATTATTTATCAGGCGTTTCGCTTCAAAATATTTGCCTATCTCGCTGTTTCTGAGTTCGGAAATTTTATCAAAGACGCGTCTGAGATTTTGCGTTTTTTCTTCAAACTCTCTTTTGCGCAGCGTTAAATCGCTGCTTTGCGGTTTTTTAGGGTTTAAAGATTCTTCCACGTCTTCAATTTCTTTAGGATTGCTGACAAACTTCATGAACTCTCCGGCCGCCCTGTCAAAAGCGGGGACCAGCGCGTAAATATCTCTTCTGATTTTTTCTATTTCCGCCAGCAGCTTATTGTATCTTCTGATATTCTCATTTATCATATCCGAAGAGTTTTTTGTGTGTTTCTCTTCGTCGATAACGATGTTTTCGTCCGCGTTACTTTCCCGCAGCTTCAAGAAAAATTCTTTTATTTTGTTCAATAAATTTCCCTTTAAATCCTTTTTCCAAAGCTTTAAGCCAGCTTTCCTCGCTTATGTTTAAATGCTTTGAAAGCCTGCCCAGCATAAACGTATTTATAAATTTTTTGTCCGTAAGTTTTTCATCCGCTTCCAGCAGATCTTTAAACAGGTCGACCCCGTTTTTTGAAAGATAGTGAAACATTCTCTCATGCTCGCCTTCGTGAAAAGGCACCAAAAAATCGGCCTTTTCCGTTTCTACCAGCGGCGAAGCGACCTGCTTGGCGAAACGTACGTGCGATTCCACCGAACCGCCTCTTTGCGCCATGCCGTGCACTTCCGATTTTTTCGCGTGATATCCGTCATAAACCGCCGCGAGCGCGGCAATTTCCGACGCTGTCAGGATCCCCTGTCCGCCGATCCCGCAAAACATAATATTTACAACTTTATTGTCGGTGTTATTTGCCATTTTACTTTTCCTTTTTTTCCTCAAGTAAGAGGGAAAACGCAGCCTTTGCCGTTGATCCGTAATCGATTAACGCTTTTTCAAAGCGTTAAATTTGCACGCGCTCACGCACACATTGCAGCCCGTGCATAAAAATTCGTTAAAATTAACCGCGCCGTCTCCGGTTTTATATATCGCTGGGCAGTCGATTTGCAGGCACGCGCCGCATTTTGTACATTTTTCTTTATTGAATTCCGGCTTAAGGAATTTTGTCTTATCTAAAACCCTGCACGGATATCTTACGATCAAAACCGACAAGGCGTCTTTGTTCATTAATTCCTGAATTTTTTCCTGCAGGTTATCGGCAAAAGGATTTATTGTTTCTACAATATCGGCGCCTGCGGCTTCACATATTTTCTCAAGACTCAGCTTTTTTGTCGGTTCGCCTTTTGCAGTAATGCCCGTCGCGGGGTTCGGCTGGCTGCCGGTCATTGCGGTTGTGGCATTGTCGGAAATTATAAGAAGTCCTTTTGTTTTATTATAAGCCGCGTTAACAAGCCCTTCTATGCCGGAATGAACGAAAGTCGAATCGCCGATGATCCCGACGGCTTTATTATGTCCTAAAATTTTTGAAAAACTTTCAAAAACCGTTACGCCCGCGCCCATGCAGATAGTCGTATGCAGCGAAGCCAAAGGCTGCGAAGCTCCAAGCGTATAGCAGCCGATATCTCCGGAAACAACGGCTTTTAATTTTTTAAGAGCAGAAAAAATCGGCCTGTGCGAACAGCCCGGGCACATAACCGGTTTTCTGGCGCCGGCAGGCTTTTCAACTTTCTTTTTGCCTTCAATAATTTCTCTTACCAAAACAGAATTTAATTCGCCAATCCTGTAAGAAAGATCTTTTGCTTTTGCCTCTATTCCGAGCTGTTTTACGTGTTCTTCAATAAACGGTTCCAGCTCTTCTATAACATAAAGCGTTTTAACTTTACCGGCAAACTCTTTTATCAATTTATCCGGAAACGGCCAGGAAAATCCTATTTTTAAAAAAGAGGCGTTTGGGAAAGATTCTTTCGCGTAAAGATAAGAAACTCCGTTGGCAATGATGCCCATTGAAGTATCGTTTAGTTCCATTACGTTTAAAGGAGATTCTTCAGCATATTTTTGAAGTTCAATCAATTTTGCTTCTATTGCCAAATGTTTTTTGTACGCGTTTGCCGGCACCATAACGTATTTTGCCGGATTTGGAACGAACGGCTTATTTTCTATTTCCGTTCTTTCGCCGACTTCGACATTTTCTTTTGTATGCGAAACGCGCGTGGTCAGACGTATTAAAACCGGAGTGTCAAACTTTTCGCTTATCTCAAATGCGATTCGCGCCATTTTATAAGCGTCCGCAGGGCTTGAAGGTTCAAGCATAGGCATTTTCGCGAACTTAGCTATAAGCCTGTTGTCCTGTTCGTTTTGCGAAGAGTGTAAACCCGGTTCATCGGCGGTTACCACAATAAAACCGCCGCCCACGCCAGTATAAACGGAAGTCATCAAAGGGTCCATCGCGACATTGACCCCGACGTGTTTTGACGAATAAATGCTTCTGACGCCGGCAATTGAAGCTCCGAGCGCGACTTCATACGCTACTTTTTCGTTGACAGCCCACTGCGCGTCAACTTCGTCAAACTGCGTTAAATATTCCAGAATTTCCGTTGCGGGAGTTCCCGGATAAGATGCCGCCGATTTCAAACCGGCTTCATAAGCGCCGCGCGCCAAAGCTTCGTTGCCCGATAAAAACTCAATTTTTTTCATAATCAATAAAACCCTTTAAAATAGAAGTGTTTTTTATAAAATATATCGCTATAATTTTATCTTTTTTGGAGTATTTCTGCAACATCCGGCGCTGTAATATGTCAAGCGACACACCCTAATCATATGCCGCAAGTTTTACCGTTTTGCTCAGACCTGCGTATGAAATTTTTATGTCTGCTTCGGTGTCGTACGGCGGTTCAAAAGAAAAGCATACAGTTACAGCGGTTCCGGTTGAGGCGGAAAGGGAAGAAGAGTACAAAAAGTAATAACAGTTTTCGTCGGCGCCTTCCAATGTCCATACGATATTTTGCGTATCGTTTACGAAAATCTCATTATTTGACACATCGATCAAAACTGCTCTAAAATCCGCGAACTCGGGAAATATATAACGCTCCTTTTTGTTTATCATTGCCATTTCAACGTTTTCCATGTCTTCGCAAACAATATCGACCGACCGCACATTCGTATTATTCTTAGGCCTGTTTCCTCCGCCTCCGGTACACGCATTAAGCAGCATAGCCGCCAGTAAAGCCGGCAGTAAACAAACCCTCAATAAAATTTTAATATCCATGATACCCCTGCCCGTGCCGTTTAAATTGTTCTCGAATCAATGTTAAAAATCTGTCCGGAAACGGTTTTCATTCCGGCAAGCATAAATATGAATCCCGCAAGTTCTTTAATGTCCGTAGTCGTGTTTAAAACGCTTTCCAGTTTAACTTTTTCAATATAATCGTTGCCGGCTGTTTTTCCCATATCGGTAAGATGAAAACCCGGCAAAACGGCATTGACGGTTATGCCGAATCTTCCGGCTTCTCTTGCGGCGGTTTTAGTAAGCGCAATAATGCCTGCTTTGGAAGCCGAATAATTTGCCGCGCCGAAATACGATTTTAACGCGGAAATCGAAGCAATATTTATAATTGCTCCGGAGCGGTTTTTGATCATGGCGGCCATTGCTTCTTTGATCATATAAAATGTGCCGTTTAAATTGGATGCAAGCACGGTTTGCCACATTTCGTCCGTCATTTTCAATATGGTTTTGTCCGCGGTAATGCCAGCATTATTTATAACGCAGTCAATGCGTCCGAATTTTTCAGCCGCTTCAAAAACTAATTTTTTTGCATTAGTATGACTAGATATATTTAATTGTAAAATCAATGAATTTTTCAATTTATAATCCGGCTTGTTTGTCTTATAACACCCGCAAACATTCCAGCCGTTTTTGGAAAAATGCAAAGCAAGCTCCTTGCCTATCCCGCGCGAAATTCCGGTAATTAATACTGTTTTGCTGCTCATTTATATTCCCTTTTGCTGCGGCAGAAAATAGATAATAGAAAAAAGATAAAACGGATTCTATTATTTATTTGTCTATTTCTAATCCTAAGTCTTTTATCATCTGCATATCCGTTTCAATATCTCTCCCGCCTGCCGTAAGATATCCGCCGCTCATCATGCCGTTTGCGCCGGCTTGAAAAATCGTGGATTGCAAATCCCTCAAATTTACTTCTCTTCCGCCGCATATTATTATGTCCTGCTTTTGTAAAATCAGCCTAAAAATTGAAATAGTTTTTAAAATTTCAACCGCGCTCAAAGGCTTTGTCTTTTCTAAAGAGGTTCCTTTTACCGGAATAAAAAAGTTCATCGGGATGCTGTCAACATCAAGATCTTTTAAAGTAAAAGCTAAATTTATTCTGTCGCTTTGCGATTCGCCGATCCCAAAAATCCCGCCCGCGCAAACTTTAAAACCGAGGGCTTTCGCCCTTTTGATATTATCAACTCTTTCGTCATAACCGTGCGTGGAACATATTTTTGGAAAAAACTCCCGCGAAGTTTCTAAATTGTGATGGATTTTTTTTATGCCCGCTTCTTTAAGTTTTATAAGTATATCGTCAGACAATCTGCCTACGGAAACGCTTAATTTGCCGGTTTGTTCATATCCTGCAAAAAAGCCGCATAATGAAGCTGCCTCCTGCTCATTGAGATAGTTGCCGCTTGATACTATGCCGAAACATTTTGCGTTTTCAAAAGCTTTATCGGCGGATTTTGCAATTTGCGAAGGTTCAACAAGCGGATAAACTTTAACCTCGGCATTATTATGCGCGGACTGCGCGCAAAACTTGCAGTCTTCGCCGCACTGTCCAGATTTCGCATTGATAATTGAACATATTTGTACTTTATTGCCTTTATATTTTTTGCGGATTTTTGTTGCCGCATAAAGCAAATCCTCAAGCTCCAAATTAAAAAGACGCAGAGCGTCCTCTTTGGAAACAATCTCTTCCTTCAAAATATTTTCTAATAAAATTTCCATAATCGTTTAACTTTTTTGTAATAACAATCCCGGCATTATCGGCTATCTATTTTAGCGTATTAAAAAAAATTGGTCAATCTTGCTTCGGTTGTGAAAAAGATAATAAGAGGGTAAGCAGTAAAGTCTTTGCAGCTGCTTACCCTCTTATTATCTTCGAATCTTGCCGTCTGCCGCTTATTTGATCATCTTATACATCTCAACCATTTTGATAAAATACGTTCTGTAGCCTTCATCGTCGGCGCCTTTAGCTTTTTTGGCGGTTTGTATTATGTCATTAATTGTCATATCGCCTTTGTATCGGCTGTCTTTAAGTATCTGTCCGAACTGCGCTACGCTTGCCGCGAAACGCATGTCGTCGGACGATTTGTCAAACGGGACATACGCATTTTGTTTGAGCTGTCTTTCCATAAGTTTGCCGGTGTCTGAATCCGGCTCTTTATATCTTAATTTCAGAGTCAAAATATCGTCATTGTCTTGCGGCGAAGCGGTTTTTGTATATTTAAGAGCTTCAACATCCGGCAAAAATACGCTCTTAACGCCCGCCGGAATAAATTCGTATATTACCGTAACGGTATGTCCGGCGCCCATCTCGCCGGCGTCTTTTTTGTCATCATTAAAATCCTGCGTATTAAGCGCTCTTTTTTCATATCCCACAAGACGGTATGCCGCAGCGAACGCAGGATTAAATTCTACCTGCAGCTTTACGTCTTTGGCTACGGTAAACAAAGCTGCGCCGAACTCTTTTACAAGAATTTTTTGCGCTTCAAACAGATCGTTGATATAGGCATAATTTCCGTTTCCTTTATTGGCAATAATCTGCATTTTGGAATCTTTATAATTGCCCATGCCGTATCCAAGTACGCTTAAAAATACGCCGGATTCGCGCGCTTCGGTTATCTGATTTTCAAGTTCGCTTTCGGAACGCGGCCCGATATTAAAATCCCCGTCAGTGGCAAGAATTATCCTGTTGTTGCCTTTTAGGATATAGTTCTTTTTGGCAGTTTCATACGCGAGCGCCAAACCTTGCGAACCGCTTGTTCCGCCGCCGGCATGCAAATTTTCAATTATATTGACGATCCTTTCTTTTTCGCTGCCCTTGGCTCCGGAAAGAAGTTCATTGACGCCGTTTGCATAAGTTACTATCGAAACCCTGTCTTCGGGGCGTAATTCGTCCACAAGCATTTTCAGGGATTTTTTTACAAGCGGAAGTCTGTTTTCCTGCTCCATTGAACCGGACACGTCTATAAGAAACACCAGATTGCTCGGAGGCAAATTATTTTTTTCAATATCTTTAGCTTTTATTCCTATTTTTATCAGTTTAAGATCTTTATTCCACGGCGAATCCGTGTATTCAAAGTTTATGCTGACGGGATCGGAACCTTCAGGCTGCGGATACGAGTAATCAAAATAATTCAGAAATTCCTCAATTCTGACCGAATCGGGATTCGGCTTGCGGCCGGACATAATGCTATGCCTGACTATATTATATGCCGCAACATCGACATCCGCCGAAAAAGTTGAAAGCGGGTCGGAAACAGTCGAACGGAAAGAATTTTCCTCATACTTTTTATAGCTTTCGTCGCGGATACCGTTGTAATCTGGTGCGGCATAAGAAATGCTGTATACCTCTTGCGCGGGAGCCGGAGCTGCCGCAGACGCTATTTTTCTTGAGCGGGCAGCGCCTGCCGCCCGCTTATCTCCGACGCTTTCAGCTTCAGCCGAAAGTTTGGCTTCAAGCATCTTTGAATATTGCATTTTTACCGCTCCGTCTGTTTTTTTGTCAACGGAACGTGAAGGTTTAAAGTTTTTTAGAGAAACGGATTTTTCTTTCGTTTCAGATCCGGCTGCTTCAAAATCCGCCGATATAATTTTCTTTTCTCCGGCAGCGGAGCGCGGCGAAGGAGGAGCGAATTTAGCTGCCGCAGTATCCGGACTCATAACGGCTTCATTCGTTCCGTTTTCTTCGGCAGACATATCCTTTTCAAAAACATTTTCATCATAAGCTTTCACTGCAATCTTTTCTTGGACTTTTCCGGGATTAATTTCCTCTGTCAAAACGTCTTTTGCATACTCAGCCTCAACGGAAGAAGGTTCTGCAAGTTCTTCTTTTGCTTCGTATGCCGCAGCGGTATTTTCGCTTCCGGCTGTGTATTTTTCGGAAAGTTCCGTTTCCTGCTTAATGCTGCCGCTTTTAGATATGTATTCTTTATCGCTTATCAAAACTACTGTCAGCAAAGCGCCTAAAACAGTTGCAAAAACAAACGGCATGCGTTTGAACTTTCTTTTTACGGCAGGCACGAATATTAACCTGTTGAAAACTTGTTTTTGAACTTTTTCCTGAGGGTCAAAGTCAAATTTTTGAAAACGTTCTATTATATCTTTTTCTGTATTTTTCATCTTAGTTTACCTCCAAAAAAGCTCTTAATTTTTTTATGCCTCTGTTGGCTATTGTGCCGACATTGGATTCGCTTATATCGGCAACTTCGGCTATTTGGCAATTGTTCAGCCCGGAATAAAATTTAAGAGCTATGATATCCTGCTCCCTCTTGTTGAGTTTCCCTATTGCATCAAGCAGGATCTGCTTTTCCTGATTATCTATAAGAGTGTCTTCAATACCTTTTTCGCCGGATAAATTCGTATCTTCAAAACCGGTCATGGATAAAAATTTTCTTACATAGTAAAGGCGGAAGTACATGTTTATTTCATTGCGGGCTATGGTAAAAAGCCATTGGCGCATATTGCCTTTGCTTTCGTCAAAAGCGTCAAAGTTTTTAAACGCTTTTTGCCATGTAAGCGCGGCAATGTCCTTAGCGGTGCTGTCATCCCGCACGCGGGTAATTATGTAGGAGAATATTATTTTGAAAAATTCTTTATATACCGGCTCAAAGTTCATTCTTGCCTCCTTTAGGGGTAATAAACGGAGAAAAACATTTTAAATGATATCCGGATAATGCATATTGCTTTTTGCGGCTGCCGTTCTATTACCTGCCGTATCAATACTATGCGCAAACTTAAAAAGCGTCACAAAAAGACAAGTAACAGGTAAAAGGTAATAGGTAACAAACGGCAAAATTAAACGATGATCACACACCCTAGGCATACGCCTAGGAAAGTATCAAAAGAAGACGTAAACTGAAATTTTTTATACGAAAAAACAGAATGGGAAAGCCGGTTGGAATCGGGGCGGTTTAAAATATTCGTAAAGGCTTGTTTTTTGCAAATATAAAAGAAAGCGCCGGCAAATAATATTGTCAGTATATGTCAACACGCCCTAGTTTTCTATTTTAATTTTCACCGTCTTCGCTTTAACTATAGATTTTGTCGCGTCTATCTGTTTTAACGCTTTTTCAAGATTTTCGCGGCTCGTTTTGTGCGTTGTAACGATTATCTCCGTGATGCCGTCTTCTTCCATATCGGGCTGCGAAACGCTTGCTATAGACACTTTAAATTTCCCCAAGATACCGGAAATTTTTGCCAAAACGCCAGGTTTGTCCGCAACGCTGAAACGCAAATAATAAGGAGCCTTGCTCCTTCCTGCCGGCAAAATTTTTATTTTCTTTTTCCTATCGTAAACTACTTCCGGCACAATGCCGGCGGTATTTGTGACGATAAATTCGGACATATTGATTATATCGGAAACGACCGCGCTTGCCGCGGGCCCCTGTCCTGCGCCTTTTCCGTAAAATAAAACGTCGCCGGAATCTTTGCCGGTGATCATTACCGCATTATATTCGTTTTCAACTGTCGCGAAAGCGTGATGGTGGTTTACAAGGCAGGGCTGCACCGATAAATCTATTCCGTCTTTTGCTTTTTCGGCGGAACCTATAAGCTTTATATCATAACCGAAATTTTTTGCTATCAAAACATCGTCTATATCCAGATCCGCAATGCCTTTTACCGATATATCTTTCACTTTTATCCAGCCGCCCCACGCAAGAGAAGCAAGTATGGCAAGTTTATTTGCGGTATCAACGCCTTTAACGTCAAAAGAAGGATCGGCTTCGGCAAAACCCGCGTTTTGCGCGCCTTTTAAAGCTTCTTCATAAGCCACGCCTTTTTTTGTCATCTCGCTTAAAATAAAATTTGTAGTGCCGTTTAAAATTCCTTTGATTTCAAGAATTTCCTCGGAAGCCAGCCCTTCGCTTAAACCCTGCACCACGGGAATAACGCCGCCGACGGCAGCTTCGTAATAAATGGATTTTTGGCATTCCTGGGCCGTAGTAAAAATCTGGTCCCAATATTTTGCAAGCACGGCTTTGTTTGCGGTAATAACGTTTTTTCCGGCTTTCAATGATTCGATAATGATCGTTCTTGCGGGCTCATATCCGCCGATGAGCTCGATTACGACGTCGATCTCCGGATCTTTTATAATGTTCCTGAAATTTTTGACATAAAGCTCCGTCCTGTCAATGGGATACAAATCGCAAATGGATTTAACTTTTATGGGCTTGCCGACTTTCCTTAAAGCGATCTTTTTGTTTTCTTCCAAAATTTTTACAACGCCCTTACCGACAGTGCCATAGCCTATAAGACCTACATTAATACATTTTTTTTCCATAATTTCCCCAAAATTATATAAATACGCAGGCCGCAAAATATCGCGGCCTGCATATATCATACCCAAATTTTCGATTTAAATCAAAAAAAATTACATTGTATGCTCTTGCGCAAAATAATACCGTCTTTATTTTTAGGCAATTTGGTCTTACCTCGCAGCAGCAAGCTGTGGAGTAATGATTGTACGGATAGCCGGCTTTCAAAATTTATATAACACAAGGAATGTATAAAATTCTGTTTTTGTGGATTTTTAAAAGAAAAAACCGGTAAAGTTTGAATTTTTTCAATTCCAATTTACCGGTTTTATTTTATAAATGTACTGACAATAAAATTAAATCTGATTAGGGCGTGTTGACACATATAACGCACATGCGCTGCTAAGATTTTCGAGGAAATTTTAGTTTTTTTGCGACAAAGATACAGAAACGTATCTGCGAAGCAAAAAAACTGAAATTTGCCGAAAAGCTGCCGCAGCCCTTCGGGTTTGGCCAAAACA
>WRNH01000071.1 GCA_009776745.1 Endomicrobiia bacterium
GCTGTTGAGACGCCGGAAATAGCGCCGGCGATGCCGTTTGCAATACCGACGCCGATGAATATAGTGGATCAGTTTGGAATGCCAGCGATAGTAGAAGGAGTAAATAATGCATTGAATGTGAACGGGTTGTTTGGAATATATGATATAGATCAGAACAGTATAATGTCGGTATTGAGCGGCTGCACGGCGGAAGCATTGTTGGCAATGGGCAGACTGGGAGATGTTGACGCATTAGCGGGATTTATAGTGAACGCATTGNTGCCAGGAGAGACGCTGGAAGAAGGAATATTGACGGGTTTATTGCTTGCGGCAGGAAACNAAGGACAGGCGGTAGAACTGAGGGCAATGGCAAAAGCGGGCAAATTGAGTTTTNCGGTATTGGAAGAAGAAGCGGATATGAACGGGTTGTATGTTCCGAAGAGAGGAATAGCGGCATATGTGACGGGAAGGGANAGAGNANCAGGGCATGTTGTAGTGATAAAAGGTGTTGAAGAAGGAAGAGTGTCGTATTTTGATTCAGGAGAGATGAAAGAAGCGACAGTGGAAGATTTTAGAGAAATGGGATTTAGCGGATTGCTGATGATGAGCAGATACGCGAAAGGGAAGAATAAAGGAGTGGTAAGTCCGGTGACAAGCAGCAGAGAAGAAGTGAGAAAATTCTTTGGAGGAGAGAGAACGGGATTTGCGACAGGAAGCGCGGAATATAGAGGAGCCAGAAAGCTGGCTGACTTGATAATCAACGGAGTGATGGAAGGGAAAGAATTAGGGAAAGCGGTGATGTACGTATTGAATATCTGGAAGAACGCGGAAGAGATGGCGGGNTCGCTGGGAACAACGATGGAAGCAGTGAGAGGAGAAGGAGGAATGGAAGCGATATTGCAAGGATATTATAATAAAGTAAGCGTGGTGATAGATGCGGGAGAGAAAGGAATATTAAGTCCCGGAGAAGTGATGGCGGANGTGAAGTTATTGAGCACGGTGAGGGATATGTTGATAACAATAAGTATGGAAAAAGATGGAAAAATGGAAGGATTGCTGAATAAGGAGAGTTTGAAAGAAGAAGATATAAGTATGATAATGAGCAGTCTGATAGTGAGTAAGGCGGTAAATCACAATGTGATGATAAAAGGATTGGAGAGTGTGAAGATAGCNGTAGAGAGAGNAAATAAGGATGNGNNGATAGATGTGAAGAGATTAAAGGCGGCGGTAGAAGAGAAGAAGAGCAGGATGGAGCAGTTCAGAGGAAGATTCTTTGCNAGCAGCGCGAAGCTGGAAGAAGTGCTGCCGGCATTGGGAAGCGATACGTTTGTGAATATAAGAGGAACAATACAGTCGCCGTTAATGGCAAGAGCGATTGCTCAGGCGGCGTAGAGCGGCAGGTAAGTAGAACGGCAGGTAAAAGGTAATAGGTAAAAAGGCAATTACGAAAATTACGAATTACGGGGGCTTTGGAACAAAGTTCCTTTGCCCCAATTACGAATCAGCGGCAATGGCAAAACCAATGCGGTCGTAATTTTGCTGATTGCTGCATTTTTCGGTTTTTTCTCATTCCTGTCGTTTATTTGTTTTATAAAAGCAAACGAGTGCGAAGCAAAAAAATATATATTTTGGATCTTCATTTTACTTGACTTTCTTCTCGTAATTCGATACAATCTTAAATCAAAATTCATTGAAAAATAAATGACAAAAGCAAGTTTTAAATCCGTTCTTTTGTCATCCCCGAGCGTCTTGATCGGGGATATATTTTTTTATTAGGAGCATGCAAATGGCGCACAAAATTACGCTTATCCCGGGTGACGGTACGGGGCCGGAAATTACCGAAGTTACCGCAAAAGTCGTTGAAGCTACAGGCGTTAAAATTGACTGGGAAATAGCCCATGCCGGCATTGATATTATGGAAAAAGAAGGCACTCCGCTTCCCCAGAGCACTTTGGATTCCATAGCAAAAAATAAAGTCGCGCTGAAAGGTCCTATAACAACGCCTATCGGAACGGGTTTTCGTTCGGTCAATGTCGCAATAAGAAAAGAGCTTGACCTCTATTCTTGTCTAAGGCCTTGTAAGAGTTACGAAGGCGTGAAATCAAAATACAATAATATTGACTTAGTTGTCGTAAGAGAAAATACCGAGGATTTGTATGCCGGAGTCGAATATCCCGAGGACAGCGAAGAATCTAAAAAAATAATCGAAATTTCTAAAAATAAAATCAGAGAACATTCGGCAATTTCCGTAAAGCCGATTTCCGCTTTTGGTACGGAAAGAATAGTCAGATTTGCTTTTGAATACGCCGTAAAACATGACAGAAGAAAAGTTACCGCCGTAACCAAAGCAAATATTATGAAATGCACGGACGGACTTTTTTATAGAGTTGCCAGAGAAGTGGCTAAAGATTATGAAGGGAAAATTGAGTACGAAGAAAGATTAATAGATAATATGTGTATGCAGCTTGTGCAAAAACCCGAACTGTACGACGTTATAGCTTTGCCGAATCTTTACGGCGATATAGTTTCCGATTTATGCGCCGGTCTTGTCGGAGGGCTTGGCGTTGCTCCGGGCGCGAATTTCGGAAAAGATATAGCTGTTTTTGAGGCGGTTCACGGTTCTGCGCCGAAATATAAAGGGTTGAATAAAGTTGATCCGGCCGCTTTGATACTTTCGGCAAAACTTATGCTTGAACATATCGGCGAAGCGGGAGCCGCTTTCAGACTTGAAAAAGCCGTTTCAGACATTATAGCGGAAAAAAAACATGTGACATACGATTTGGGCGGCGTTGTCGGCACAAAAGAAATGGGGCAGGCGATAATTGATAAACTGAAATAACGGCGGCCTTAAGGACTTTAATGATGGAAAAAACTTGCGTAATAATTAAACCCGACGGAGTATGTAAAAAAGTCTCCGGAGACATAATTAAAAAGTTTGACGGCGAAGGGTTAAAGCTTGTTGCCGTGAGAATGATAAAACCTGAGAAACAAGTGATGGAAAATTTTTATTCCGTTCACAAGGACAGAGAATTTTTTAAACCTTTGGTTGATTTCGTATGTTCCGCTCCCGTGATCGTAATGGTTTGGGAAGACGAAAATGCCGTCGCAAAAGTAAGAGGCATTGTCGGCTCCACGAATTCAAAAGAGGCCGCCGACGGAACTTTAAGAAATATATTCGGCACCGACAATAGAAGAAATGTCGTTCACGCTTCCGACAGCGCGGAAAACGCGCAAAAAGAGATAGCGTTTTTCTTTAAGCCGGAAGAAATTGCGCAATATGATTATAACGACTGGCAGTAAAAAAGAGTGAAAAGTGGAGAGTAGAGATATTGTGTTTCGGCGGAATTTACCCTCGAGTGCCTAAATCGGGGGGCGAAACCTAAAAACCCAATTTTGTCATACCCGTGAAAACGGGTATCCATGCTGCTTTTAAATGTGTCCGACGATAACGACAAAAATGGATACCCGTTTTCACGGGTATGAAACCACTTTAGATAGGTTTTTAGAGAGACCCAATTAGTAAGTTTTCGTAAAGCGAAAACACTTTATCTTCACTTTTCACTCTTCACTCTGCCGTTGAAAGGGGTTTTTATGAAAGTGCTTGTCGTCAACTGCGGTTCATCGTCGGTAAAATATACGCTTTTTGAGATGGAGGCCGAAAAAAGGATTGCTTGGGGGATAGTGGAATGCATAGGGCTTCCGGAAGCTTATTATAACAGGCAGTCCGCAGGCGCGGAAGAAAAAAAAGATTCGGTAAAAGTTACAAATCATATGGCTGCCGTTGAACTCATAATAAAAGATTTAATGGACGGCGAAACAGGAAACATAAAGAGCATAGACGAAATAGCGATCGTCGGGCACAGAATAGTTCACGGTGGGGATAAGTTTTCAAAATCCGTGCTTGTGAGCGAAGAAGTAAAAGACGGTTTGAAAAAATGTTTTACCATAGCGCCTTTGCATACTCCCGGGCATTATGAAGGAATTCTTGCCGTTGAAAAAATGCTGCCGGGAATTCCTTCGGTTTTAGTTTTTGACACGGCTTTTCATCAGACGATTCCGGATTATGCGTATATGTACGCTCTTCCTTACGATTATTATGAAAAAGACCATATCAGAAAATACGGTTTTCACGGAACGTCCCACAATTACGTTTCCCAAAGAGCGGCCGCTATGCTCGGGAAGCCGACAAACGAATTGAAAATCATTACCGCCCATTTGGGCAATGGCAGCAGTCTTGCCGCGATCGAATACGGGAAAGTTATAGATACGTCGATGGGATTTACTCCTTTGCAGGGCGTTATGATGGGTTCAAGATGCGGCGACATAGATTCCGCCATTATTCCGTATCTTATAAATGCCAATAAAGAGCTGGCAGATCCCGAAGCTCTTAATGTCTTGTTGAATAAAAAGAGCGGATTGGTCGGAATATCGGGGCTTTCGGCAGACATGAGGACTATAGTTAAAGCCGTTGCGGCAGGAAATAAAAAGGCAAAACTTGCCTTTGAAATGCTTTGCTACAGCGTAAAAAAATACATAAGTACTTATTTCGGTATTTTAAACGGAGCGGACGCTTTGGTTTTTACGGCAGGAATAGGAGAAAACTCCCCGTCTGTCAGAGAACATATATGCCGCAATCTTTCGGCTTTGGGCATAGAGATGGATATTGATAAAAATAATGAACCTTCCGGCGCCGAAAGGTTTGTTTCAACCGAAAATTCAAAGGTTAAAATAATGATAATACCCACTAATGAAGAATTGATGATAGCCCGTGAGTCAAAAAGGGTATTGACAAACGAATAGTCAACAATTTATAATTAGAATCTGTTTTTACAGGCCGGTTTATAACAGTATGAAGCAGTTAATTTTTAATACTTCGGATTTTATAAAATCCGATACGGTTGAGAGAAAAATAGGGAAGTTCGAAGTTGATATAGGTTATTCTTCGGAAATTGCCGTCAGTTTTAAGCTGATAAAAATTTCTGACGATAAAGTATATGTCAGCGGCGCGGTTGACGGGCATGCCGATATGGAATGCGCGCGCTGTCTTTGCGTTTACCGTCATCCTGTCGAGCTTTTTATAGAAGCAGAGATGGATTTTTTAAACGGCGAAGTCGATATTGACGAAGAGATCAGGCAGCGTATAATTCTTGATTTGCCCGTAAAGCCTTTATGCAATCAGGATTGTCTGGGGATTTGTCCGGAATGCGGCAAACATAATGCCGAAAACGATAAATGTTCCTGCAGCAGCAAAAATGACGAAGAATTTGCAAAAAACAGATGGGAAAGTTTATTTAAAAAAAACGGCAGGTAACAGGTAATAGGTAAAAGGTAATAATTGTTGAATTTCGGCGAAGCCGAAATCTAATTAACAGGTTTTCGCAAAGCGAAAACACCAAAACCTTTTACCTTTTACCTATTACCTGTTATCTGCCGTTAAAAAATGGAGGAAGTAAAATGCCAAACCCGAAAAGGAAACATACCCCTCATCGCAGGGATTGCAGAAGATCGGCAAATTTTAAATTGGACAATCCGAATTCCAGTAAATGCTCGAATTGCGGCGCTCCGAAAATGCCGCACAAAATATGTCCTGACTGCGGATTTTATAACGGAAAACTTATAATTCCGAAAAAAGTTAAAAAATCAGCGGCGCAAACTCAGGAACAAGAGGCTTCAAAATAATGATAATTGCTCTTGATGCAATGGGCGGCGATTTCGCACCTGCCTCAACTGTTGAGGGGGCGATTTTTGCCGCAAAAGAATCAAAACACAAAATATTGCTTGTCGGTCCTGAAAAAATAATTGCCGAAGAGATGCTGAAGTATCACAAAAAATACAATTTGCAGTCTTTAAACATTGAAATTGTAAACGCTACCGAAGTTATCGGTATGGATGAGCATCCGGCAAAAGCCGTCAGGCAAAAAAAAGATTCTTCATTGTCCGTATGCGCAAAACTTGTCGCTGCCGGAAAGGCCGACGCATGCGTTTCCTTAGGAAATTCCGGCGCGGCTATGGCTGCGGCGCTTTTTTATTTAAAAAGAATCGACGGCGTTTTAAGGCCTGCGATCTGTTCTCCTTTTCCGACAATAGACGGACAATGCATAATATCCGATTCAGGCGCAAATATGGACTGCAAACCGGAACATTTATTGCAGTTTGGGATAATGGCAAGTATATATTGTGAAAAAGTCTTCAGAACGGAAAAGCCCAGAGTAGGGATTGTTTCCGTAGGTGAAGAGCCGACTAAAGGAAATGAAGTTTCCCTTGCGACTTACGAAATGCTCAAAAAATCAGGGTTGAACTTTATAGGAAATATTGAAGGACGCGATATAAGCAGAGGCAAAGCCGATGTCGTAGTATGCGACGGTTTTGTCGGAAATGTAATTCTTAAATTCGGCGAAGGTCTTGCGGAGACAATGCTGAAACTTGTGAAAAAGGGATTTAAAAAGCATCCGATAGCATGGGCTTCGCTTCCTTTTTTATGGACGGCGCTGAGAGATTTGCGCAAGAAAGTGGATTACAGAGGATACGGCGGAGCGCCTTTATTGGGAGTCGACGGGGTTTGCATAATAGGACACGGAAGTTCAAACGGCACGGCCGTAATGAATGCCGTTCTCGCAGGCGCAAGAGCGGCCGAACATGATATAACCAAAGAAATAAAAGAGGCTCTTCAAAATACGAAGTTACAGTAAATAAAACTGCAAACGGTTAAAAAATGAATAAAAAAACAGGCGTAAAAATTTTGGGCACAGGTTCTTATTTTCCGAAGAAAGTTCTTACAAATGAAGATTTGGAAAAGATTGTTAACACTACAAACGAATGGATCACGACAAGGACCGGCATAAAAGAAAGACATATTGCCGAAAAAGACGAGGCGACTTCCGATTTGGCGTATCAGGCTTCTCTTGAAGCTTTAAAAGCGGCAAATATAACGGCTGAACAAATAGATTTGATTCTTGTCGCGACAGTCACTCCCGATATGTCTTTTCCTTCCACCGCGTGTGTGCTCCAGACAAAATTAGGTTTAACATCCGCTCCCGCATTTGATTTATCGGCCGCATGCAGCGGATTTATTTACGGTATTTCAATCGCGAAAGCTTTTATAGAATCCGGCGTTTATAAAAATATTCTTCTTGTGGGAGCGGAAGCTCTTACGAAGTTTACAGATTGGACTGACAGAAACACATGCGTTCTTTTCGGAGACGGCGCAGGCGCGATGATTTTGTCGGCATCCGAAGAAAATGACGACGTATTATCGGTGTTTTTGGGAGCTGACGGCTCATATGCCGATCTTCTTTCAATGCCCGGAGGCGGCTCGGCATGTCCAGCTACCGCAGAGAGCGTAAATGAAAAAAAGCATTTTATCCGGATGAAAGGAAAAGAAGTTTTTAAAGTCGCGGTTCTGAAAATGGCTCTTGCCGCCGGAAAGGCTCTTGAAATGGCAAATAAAAAAATTGAAGATATAAAGCTTTTTATACCTCATCAGGCAAATATGAGAATTATTGAGGCTGTAGCGGAAAAAATGGATGTTCTGATGGAAAGGGTTTTTGTAAATATTCACAAAACCGGAAATATATCCGCGGCAACAACCATAACGGCGCTTGACGAAGCCATAAAAATCGGAAAACTCAAAGCGGGCGACTTGGTTGAACTGGTAGCTTTCGGCGGAGGATTTACGTGGGGCGCCGCGGTAATACGGATTTAAAAAAATAAAATATAAAAAGTAAGAAAAGAGTCTTTTGTCGTTGTTATATTTTATATATTAGAAAGGGTTTTTATGAAAATAGCATTAATGTTTCCGGGACAAGGTTCCCAAACGGTTGGAATGGGGAAAGATCTTTACGATAAATATCCGAAAGCCAAAGAAGTGATCGATCAGGCTGGGGATGAACTTAAAAAGATTATTTTTGAAGGTCCCGAAGAAACTTTGAAAATGACAAAGTATACGCAGCCTGCGGTTTTTACGGTGAGTATGGCGGCTTTTGAAGTTTTAAAAGAAAATATAGATTTTTCTAAAAATGAATTTGCTGCCGCAGGGCATTCTTTGGGCGAATATTCCGCTCTTTGCGCCGCGGGATTTTTCAGTTTTAAAGACGGGCTGGCTATGGTAAAAGCCAGAGGCGAATATATACAAAAAGCTTCTGAAGAAAATCAGGGAACTATGGCCGCGGTTATTGGAATGGAAGAAGCGGCTGTACAAAACATATGTCTGCAGGCTTCGGCTGAGGGCGTCTGCGAACCTGTCAATTTTAATTCTCCCGGACAGATAGTTATCGCTGGAACAGTATCGGCCGTAAACAAAGCCGTTGAACTTGCGACGGCTGCAGGCGCAATGAAATGCGTGGTTTTAAACGTTTCCGGACCTTTTCATTCTTCACTTATGTCGTCGGCAGCCGATATGATGGCACAAGAACTTAAAAAGTATGGCTTTGCAGATCCGCAGTTCGGCGTTTACGCAAACTGCGACGCGGTCTTGACAAAAGACTCCGCAATTGTTAAAGATAAACTTGTAAGACAGATAAAAAGCGCGGTCAAATGGGATGAAAGCGTTAAAAATATTATAAGCGAAGGTTTTGATACGTTTATTGAAGTCGGCCCCGGCAAAGTTTTGGCCGGACTCTTAAAAAGAATAGACAGAACTAAAAAAGCTTTAAATATTGAAGACGGCGCTTCGCTGGAAAAAACGATAAAAGCAATCAGGACAGAGGCATAGATGCAGGGATGCAGAGAGGCAGAATAAAAACAAAAGACATTGCTTTGCATCTCCGCATCCTTGTATTATATAAAAAGTGTGGAGTTAAAAGACAGAAGGTGAGAAGATGGAATGTTGGGAAGGTGGGCAAAGACAAGGACAACGACAAAGAAGAAACGACCACAGCTCCTCTCAACTTCTCAGCTTCCCACCATCTCATCTTCCAAAAAGGAGATGTTATAAATGAAGCTTAAAGGAAAAACGGCGGTAATAACCGGTTCGGCGCAGGGGATAGGCAGAGCGATAGCGGAAGCTTTTGCGCAGGAAGGCGCTGATATCGTGATATCGGATATAAATGCCGAATTATCGCAGAAAACGGCAGACGAAATAAAGGCAAAATTCGGTATTGAAACTATAGCTGTCGCCGGAAATGTTGCAAAACTTGAAGAGTGCGAAAATCTTATAAAAGCCTCTCTTGACAAATTTTCTAAAATAGATATACTAGTGAACAATGCCGGCATAACAAAGGATAATCTCGTCCTGAGAATGAGCGATGCGGAATGGGATGCGGTTATAGCGGTCAATTTAAAAGGCGTGTTCAACTGTATCAAAGCGGCCTCAAAACCCATGCTTAAGCAGAGAGAAGGGAGAATAATAAATATTGCTTCCGTTGTCGGCGAGATGGGCAATGCCGGACAGATCAATTACTCGGCCTCAAAAGGCGGAGTGATAGCAATGACAAAAACCTGCGCGAAAGAGTTTGCTTCAAGAAATATTCTCGTTAACGCAATAGCTCCGGGATTTATACGCACGGCAATGACGGACGTATTGAGCGATGAAGCAAAAAAAGCGATGTCGGACATGATACCGCTCAAAAGGCTCGGCGAAGCTTCAGACATAGCAAAAGCCGCATTGTTTTTTGCAAGCGGTGATTCCTCATATATAACGGGACACGTTCTTTCGGTTAACGGCGGAATGTATATGTAAAGGCAGTGTGGAGTTTGGAGTGTGGAGAGTGAAGTGAACGGCAACGATGAAGGGCGGCAAAGTGAAAATAACGTAAAGCAGAGTTTAAAATACAAAATAAAAAACATTGAGGATTTGAATGTTATCAGAGTGTAGTTTTTAACTCCACTCTCCAAACTTCAAACTCCACGCTGTTTCTAAAAAAAGGGGGAAGTACAAAATGGCAGATATGGAAGCTAGAGTAAAAGAAATTATTGTTGAGCAGTTAGGCGTAGATCCGGCGGAAGTTGTGACAGGCGCGTCTTTTGTTAACGATTTAGGCGCGGATTCATTGGATACGGTTGAACTTGTAATGGCTTTCGAAGAAGAATTCGGCATTGAAATCCCGGACGAAGAAGCCGAAAAAATTCAGACTGTCGGAAATGCGGTTGAATATATAAAAGCCCACGCGGCGAAATAGATTTGACGGCAATCAATAAAGTAAATAATAATTAACAATTAGAACTTCAAGTCATGACAAGTTAAAGTCTGTCATGTTGAGCGCTGTTGAAACATCCGTCTTTAAATATTTAACGGCGGCTCTTTCGGCTTCACTCAGGATAAAAGATGGTTTTTAGAGATGTTCTTAATTTTTAAAGTTAACTGTAAATTGGTGTTTTAGGGCATTATAATGAAAAAAAGAATAGTAATAACAGGCATAGGAGTAGTGACTCCTATAGGCATAGGCAATGAAGAGTTTGCCAAAAGCCTGAGGGAAGGCAAATCGGGCGTTTCTAATCTTGAAACGTTCGACGTAAGCGCTTACTCCACAAAATTTGCCGCTACGGTCAAAAATTTTTCTCCGGAAGAATTTATTGATAAGAAAAAAGCAAGAAGAATGGCAAGATTTACGCAGCTTGGCATGGCCGCCGCAAAAATGGCCGTTGAAGATTCTAAACTTGATCTTTCAAAAGAAGACATGTCGAGGATCGGCGTTATTACCGGTACCGGAATCGGCGGTTTGGACGTGATCGAAGAGGAAACAGCGACTCTTTTGGCAAAAGGGCCGAAAAGAGTAAGCCCTTTTCTTATTCCGATGATCATTACAAATATGCTTCCCGGAGAAATAGCCATTCAATACGGCTTTACCGGCGTTAATTATGCGGTCACAAGCGCCTGCGCGTCCGGAAATCACGCAATGGGAGACGCTTTAAGAGCGCTTCGCTACGGCGATGCGGATATTATAATTTCCGGCGGATCCGAAGGCGCGATTACGCCTCTTGGCCTTGCCGGTTTTTGTTCAATTAAAGCTTTATCGCAGAGAAATGACGAACCGCAGAAAGCTTCAAGGCCTTTTGACAAAAACCGCGACGGTTTTGTTATGGGCGAAGGCGCGGCGATAATCGTTCTTGAAACTTTGGAACACGCATTAAACAGAGGCGCAAAAATATATGCCGAACTTGCAGGATACGGCGCGTCGGACGACGCGTATCATATGACGGCTCCTGAGCCGGAAGGCAAAGGCGCGGTTTTGGCAATGGAAAGAGCCATTGCCGACGCCGGAATTTCAAAAGAAGAAGTGGATTATATCAATGCCCACGGCACGTCTACGGAGTTTAACGATAAAACCGAAACTTTGGCCATAAAAAAAGTTTTCGGCGAAAGAGCGTATAAGATCCCGATATCTTCGACAAAATCAATGACCGGACATCTTTTAGGCGGAGCCGCGGCCGTGGAACTTGCGGCGATCGTTTTTTCAATGCAGGCGGGTTTCATTCATCCGACGATAAACTATGAAACGCAGGATCCGGAATGCGATTTGGATTATGTTCCCAATACCGCGAGAGATCAGCAGTTTTCCTGTGCGCTTTCCAATTCGCTTGGTTTCGGCGGGCATAATGGCGTTGTTATTATAAAAAAATATGTCAAATAGAAATTTTGAAGAACTTCAAAAGGTTATTGAATATGAATTCAATAACCTTGAAGTTTTAATAGCCGCTTTGACCCATAAGTCATGTGCGGCCGAATTTGGATTAAAAATATACAATGAGCGGATGGAATTTCTGGGAGACAGTATTCTATCCGCTATTGTTGCGGAAAGCCTCTACAACAGATATTCGGATGAGACTGAAGGAAAACTCTCCCAGTTAAAATCCCAAATAGTATCGTCCCAGAATTTAAGCGAGTGGGCAAAAGAAATTAAACTCGGCGATTTTGTTTTACTTGGCAAAAGCGAAGACACGATAGAATCAAGACAGAGAGAAGGTTTATTGTGCGACGTTTTTGAAGCGCTGGTTTGCGCAGTGTATTTGGACGGCGGTTTTGAAAACGCTAAAAAATTTGTTTTGAAGTTTCTTGATAAACAGCAGGATATCGTGATAACTGATTATAAAAGCAGGCTGCAGGAGGCCGTGCAGTCGGAATATAAAATTTTGCCGAAATATAAAATTTTAAGAGAGAGGGGACCCGACCACGACAAAAATTTTGAAGTGGCGGTTTACGTGAAAGATCAGCTTTTAGGCAAAGGCGTCGGGCATTCAAAAAAAGAAGCCCAGCAGGAAGCCGCGCTAAAGGCTTTGGAAAATATAAAAAAGACAGTGTGAAGTGTTGAACGTGAAGAGTGGAGTTGTCGTGTTTCGGCGAAGCCGAAACCTAATTAATAAGTTTTCGCGAAGCGAAAACACGGCAACTTCACACTCCAAACTTCAAATTCCACGCTTTTT
>WRNH01000072.1 GCA_009776745.1 Endomicrobiia bacterium
GTATTGTTATCATTTTTAAAAATTTGATTCCGTAATATATTGTCAATTGCCATGTCTATGGAATATTGTATTTTATATCCGGCTTCACGTATCAGGCGCGTATTATCGCCGACTATAACCGGAGGCTGGGTTGTCGGCTCGTTTAGAATTTTAATCAGGTCGGGACGGCTGAATTTATTTGCTATGGTCATGGCATAATCGGCAAGCGTTATGCCTTTGCCGGTGCATATGTTGACTATGCCCGTGACATCGCCGTCTAAAAATTTTACAAAGCCGCCTGCTATGTCTTTTGAGTATATGTAATCTTTAACTAAATTTCCGTTTGTTATTATGACTTCTTTACGGTTTTTAATACTTTTTATTATCTGAGAGGTAAGTCTTTTTTCGTTTTCGCCGTGCCCGTAAACATAAAATATTCTGCCCCAGCCGAAACTGATCCCGTTTTGTTCGCAATACAATTGAGCAAGCTCCCTCAGGTAATTTTTACATTTTGCATATACGGTCTGCGGGTTTATTTCGTCGGTTTCTTTGAGGGAGGTGTCTTTGAATTTGTATTCAAAACATGTTCCGGCGAAAACGGCTCTTTTTCCGTTGTTTTCGGAAAAACATTTCAGTAAATTCAATCCGGCTTTTAAGAAATCAAAATTTATGCCGGATGTTAAATAGTCTCCCGTGGTCGCCCATGCAAAGTTTAAAAGATACGAAGGTTTTATTTCTTTAAAAACATTTTGTAGAGTTTTTTCATCGAATAAATTACACGGTATCCGTGTTATTTGTCTTTGCCGTGCGTCCATGCATCCGTGCGTCCATGCATCCTGATCGTCTATCGTCAAAGCGTAAATATCAAATCCCGCCTGTTGAAGCGGCTCTAAAGCTTCTTTGCCTATAAGCCCCGAAGCGCCGGTAATAATTACTTTTTTAGAGGAGTTCATACGTTTTATCCCGTTCATTAATTATTCTTTTTGCACATTCAGGCCATTTTATGCCTATTTTAGGATCGTTCCATCTCACGCCGTCATAATATTGCGGCATATAATACTCGCCGATTTGGTAATAAATAACGGTATTGTCTTCAAGAGTCTGGAATCCGTGCGCGCAATTATGCGGGATATAGAGAATTTTATTATTCTTTCCCGATAATTCAAAAGAAAGCCATTTTAAATAAGTGGGCGAATCTTTTCTTAAATCTACAATGACGTCAAAACAGGAGCCTTGCATGCATGAAACCATTTTAATTTCAGGATACGGCTCTTTTTGATAATGAAGCCCGCGCAAAACTCCGGCTTTATAGTTTTTTGATATATTGCATTGTTTTATGTCGAAATCTATTCCGTATTGCGACATTTCGTTTTTACAGAATTGTCTCGCAAATGAGCCTCTTTTGTCAGCATGCTCTTCCGGTTCAATTAAAAACGCGTCTTTGATCGATAGTTTTGTAAATTTCATAAATTATTTATAACACCGCTTCTTTAATTTTTTCCGCCATATAGGTAAGTTTTTCTTTTGTCATTCCGGGATAAATTCCTACCCAGAAAGCATGGTTCATAATAAAGTCCGTATTTTTTAAATTTTCTGCCGTCCTATAACTGCTTTTATTATTTTTTATTAAACCAAAGCACGGATGTTTTATTAAATTTCCCGCAAAAAGCATTCTTGTCTGAATTCCGTTTTGTTCAAGAAACCGGACGATTTCATTTCTTGCAGCTTTTGAGCTGTTTTTTACCGTGATAAGAAAAGCAAACCAGCTTGGATCTGAATTTTCTGCTTTTTGAGGAAGAATCAGCTTGTCCGACAAAGGTTTCAGTTTGTTATAAAGAAATTTCCAGTTATTTTTTCTTTTTTTTATGAAAGACGGAAGTTTTTTTAGCTGCGCGCATCCTATTGCCGCCTGCATTTCGGTTGCTTTTAAATTATATCCGAAATTGGAATATATATATTTATGATCGTAGCCTTTTGGAAGCATTCCAAACTGTCCGCCGAACCTGTGACCGCAAAAGTTATCTCCGACGGAAGGAAATGAACAGTCTCTGCCCCAATCTCTTAAAGAAAGCATTATTTTATTAAGCAGCGTATTATTTGTGTAAACAGCTCCTCCTTCGCCTGTTGTGATATGGTGAGGGGGATAAAAGCTTGAAGTGCCTATATCTCCGATTGTGCCGGTATAATGCCATTTTCCGTTAAGTTTATACTTTGAACCTAATGCGTCGCAGTTATCTTCAATAAGCCACAAATTATTTTTTTTACAGAAAGCGCCGATAGCTTTTAAATCAAAAGGATTTCCCAAGGTATGGGCAATCATTACAGCTTTTGTTTTTTTAGTAAGCGCTTTTTTTAAAGAGTTGACGTCTATATTGTACTGCGGAATTGTAATGTCGATAAAAACCGGAACGGCGCCGTATTGTATAATCGGAGCAACAGTTGTCGGAAAAGCTGCGGCGGCGGTTATAACTTCATCGCCTCTTTTAATTGCTTTCTCTTTTAGAATGGGAGAAGTCAAAGCCATAAATGCGAGTAAATTTGCCGACGAGCCGGAATTTACAAACAGACAATGCCTGATATTTAAAAACTTGGCAAGTTCAGTTTCAAACATATTTGTGTATCTTCCGGACGTAAGCCAAAATTCAAGAGCCGAATCAACGAGATTTCCGACTTCGTTTTTATCAAAAACTCTTCCCGCGTACGAAATTTTATCTCCTGGCATATATTTTTTCGGCGCAAGAAAATTTTCAGCGTATTTTCCGGTCAGATTTAAAATTTGTTTTTTTAACGTTTCTTTTGTCATAAACGCCTTTTTAGCGGCAATTAATTATTATCTTTGAGTATTCTTCTATCTGTTTATCCATTATTTCGTTGAAATTGCCTTTATTTAAATACTCTTTTGTCCATTCTGCCGTCATATCGACGGCTTTTTCTATATCTATATGCGGCTTCCACCCGAAAGTATTTTTCATTTTTGAATTATCAAGTTTTAAAAAACAGGCTTCGTGCGGTTCGGCATTATTTTTTACTTCCCATTCGGCATTTTCAAAATGCTTAAAAAATAGATCCGCAAGCTTGGACGTTTCGATGCAGTCGCTTATTTCGGGCGCGATATTGTAGCTGCCTTCGTATTTTTTACATTCAAACTGATTTTTTGCGATTATTATATATCCGAAAACGGCTTCAATGACGTGCTGGTAAGGCCTTATTGAATTCGGATTTCTTATAATCAATGTTTGTTTGTTCCGGACGGCTCTTACGCAGTCGGGAATTATTCTGTCGTTAGCAAAATCTCCTCCGCCTATAACGTTTCCGGAGCGCGCCGTAGAAATTGCCGCCGGAGTATTTTCAAAAAAAGATTTTTTATAGCTTTCCGTCACAAGTTCCGAGCAGGATTTTGAATTTGAATACGGATCCCGGCCGTTTAATTCGTCGGTTTCTTGATACCCGCGTTCACACTCAATGTTTTTATACACTTTGTCCGTAGTAACATTCAGAAAAGATTTTACGGTTTTGCATTCTCTTGCGGCTTCAAGGATATTTACCGTTCCCATAATGTTTGTTTCGTAAGTATATGCGGGATTTTTGTAAGATTCTCTTACGAGCGGCTGCGCCGCCATATGGATTATTATGTCGGGTTGAACGGACAGTACGGCTTGTTTTAAAGTTTCCCTGTCTCTTATGTCTGCAAAAATGCTGTTTATGTCTTTTGAGATTTCTGAAAGTTCAAACAAATTCGGATTATCCGACGGAGGCAGGGCATAACCGGTTATTTGCGCGCCAGCAAGAGTTAAAATCCTGCAAAGCCACGCGCCTTTAAATCCGGTATGTCCGGTAATAAATATTTTTTTATTTTTGTAGAAGCTGAACATAAAATCCCAATTGGAAACTTAGAGCAGAGGCTTAGAAGTTTGGAGAAATTATGGCGGTCGTGTCATTGGGGACGGAGCAAATTACCGCAAACGACGCGGTCAATTCCTCCGTCCACATGACATTCAGCTTCCAGGTTTCCAAACTTCCAAACATCTAAACTTCTGCCGTTTCACCATACTTTCCACGGAGCTTCGCCTTTAGACCATAAACTTTCAAGGAGAAGTTTATCGCGCTGCGTGTCCATACACTGCCAAAAACCGGTATGTTTATATGCCGCGAGCTGATTTTCTTTCGTTAATTTTTCAAGAGGATATTTTTCAAGAATAGCCGCGTCATCCGCCAGATAGTTAAAAATTTCAGGCTCAAAAACCATAAATCCGCCGTTTACCCATCCGGCGTCTTCTTTTGACTTTTCATTAAAACTTGAAATCATATTTTTTCCGTCGATATTTAAAGTTCCGAAACGTCCGGCGGGCTGTATTGCGGTAAGAGTCGCGATTTTTTTGCTAATATTGTGAAACTTGATCAATTCATTGAGATCCAAATCGCAAAGTCCGTCGCCGTAAGTCATCATAAAACGTTCGTTTTCGACATATGGTTTAATTCTTTTTATTCTTCCGCCGGTCATTGTGTCTATTCCGGTATCAACAAGAGTTACTTTCCACGGTTCTGCGATATTATTGTGGATTGTCATCTTATTTTGTTTTGAAAAATCGAATGTTATGTCGGAGTTATGGAGGCAGTAGTTGGAAAAATATTCTTTTATTATAAATCCTTTGTACCCGCAGCAGACTATAAATTCATTAAATCCGAAATTAGAATAATATTTCATTATGTGAACTAAAATAGGCAGATCGCCTATTTCAATCATCGGTTTTGGCTTAAGATAACTTTCTTCGCTTATTCTTGTGCCGTATCCGCCGGCAAGTATTACGACTTTCATTAACAGCTCCTTTTAACCGCATAGATCTGTATCCAACTGAAAAATAACGCTCATTTTTCAATAAGCGTTATTTTATCAATTTATTATGATTTTTGGAAATTTTTTATTTTAAGTTTTTTTATTTATGGATATAAGAAGGGGAACTTCGCCGCAGTCCGGAAAAAGATGGCAGTTGATGCATTCGCTCCAGATTTTATGGGGAAGCGTTTCTTTCGGTATAACTTTATATCCGAGCTTTATAAAAAATTCAGGTTTAAAGCTTAACGCGAAAACTTTTCCTATTCCCAGATCTGCGGCGTTTTTTTGAAGTTTCTGTACGATTTTTCTTCCGATGCCAAGCCCCTTGTATTTTTCGGAAACAGCCAAAGCTTTTATTTCCGCCAAATCTTCCCATGCCACGTGCAAAGCGCCGCAAGCTGCTATTTTGCCGTCTTCATTTTCCATTACGACATATTCCTGAATGTTTTCATATATCGAATTAAGAGATCTGTGAAGCATCTCTTTATTGTCAGCATAAAATTCCACTAGCTTATGCATCTCTTTTACGTCTGTAACTTTAGCCGGACGAATTTTCATGTTATTTCCTTAAAAACAATTGAGTATTATAAATTGAATCTCTCTAAAAACCCGATTTTGTCATACCCGTGAAAACGGGTATCCATGCTGCTTTTAAATGTGTCCGACGATAACGACAAAAATGGATTCCCATTTTCACGGGAATGACATCACTTTAGATAGGTTTTTAAAGAAACCCAATTGTTATTTGCCGCTTGCCGTTATATAGCCGTATCCCGCCTGAATTGCCTTTTTGTTTATTTCTACAAATTCGGGTTTTGAAGAAAATGCCGTTTCGCATGCCGACAATGCGCTTTTTAAAGTTAATATTTCATTTACGTTTTCATTAATTTCAAGAGCCTTGATCAAAGCGCCCACGGCGACAAGATTTGCCGTTTTAAGATTTTTTATTTCCTTATCGGCGATATCGGTCACAGGAACAAGATAAGGTTTTATTTTATATTCTTTGTCATTCGGAATTATGGACGAATTCGCTATTATTACCGATTTTTCGGACATTCTAGGCATAAATTTATTAAGCGACGGTTCATTTAGCGCTATTAAAGCATTAGGGTTGAACGCAATGGGGGAACCGATTTCATCGTTTGAAACAATAACCGTAGAATTTGCGGTCCCGCCGCGCATTTCGGCTCCGTAAGACGGAAACCATGTAGTATGCAATCCCTGTTCTATTGCCGCCTGAGCAAGCAATGTTCCTGCCAAAAGCACTCCTTGCCCGCCGAATCCGGCTATGATTATTTCATTTTGCATTTTATTTTCTCCGAAAAAAGAAGCTTGGAAGTTTTGAAGTTTAGCTGCTGCCGCCAAACCAATCGTCTAAACTTCTTTCGTCCTGTCTTTTATTACGCCCAACGGGAACGTTTTTATAAAAACGTCTTCCGTCCATTTTATCGAATCAAGCGGCGTCATGCCCCAGTCTACCGGACAATTCGATATTATTTCAATAAGCGAAAAACCTTTTCCGTCGATTTGGCACTGAAAAGCTTTTTTAACGGCTTTTTTGGCTTTTATTATATTTTGCGGATCGTAAATTGAAACTCTTTCAAGATATGTCGTTCCTTCGAGAGTCGCAAGAAGTTCGCACAGATGTATCGGATAGCCTTCTTTTTTCGGATCTCTTCCGAAAGGAGTTGTTTCCGTTACCTGTCCGATCAATGTAGTAGGCGCCATTTGTCCGCCGGTCATGCCGTAGTTGGCATTATTAACAAAAATGATCGTTATATTTTCGCCTCTGTTTGCGGCATGTATTGTTTCCGCCATGCCGATGGCCGCTATATCTCCGTCTCCCTGATAAGTAAAAACAAATTTGTCGGGATTAGTTCTTTTAATGCCTGTCGCGACAGCAGGAGGCCTGCCGTGAGGAGCTTCGGTCACGTCGAAATTAAAATAGTCGTAAGCAAAAACGGCGCATCCTACCGGCGCAACCGCGATAGTTTTTTCTCTTACGCCGAGTTCATCTATGCATTCAGCAACAATACGATGAATTATTCCATGCCCGCATCCGGGGCAGTATGATAATGTTGCTTCTTTGAGCGCTTCAGGTTTTGAAAATATTTTGTTCATAAAATCCTTTTTAAAGACAATTACAAATTAAAAATTACGAATTACAAATCAACGGCAACAACAAAAAAACGACAATTTTTTATTTTTAATTTGTCATTTGTAATTTGTAATTGCTTTTAATATTTCCTGTTCCGTTACGATTCCGCCGCCGGCTTTTCCTAAAAATTCAACTTGAGCTTTTCCGTTTACCGCAAGTTTTACGTCTTCAACCATTTGCCCGTGGCTTAATTCGACCGACAAAAATTTTACCCCGGGTTTTGCAAATGAAGCAATTGCTTCCGACGGGAAAGGCCATAAAGTTTTTGGCCTAAAAAGTCCGGCTTTCAGGCCTTTTTCTCTTGCAAGTTTAACGGCCGACTTTGCAATTCTTGAAGATATTCCGTAAGCGGTTATTATTATTTGCGCGTCGTCGGTGTTATATGTTTCAAACCGTACTTCATTTTTTGCGATGGTTTTATATTTTTCCTGGAGATTTATATTATGCCGCTCAAGAACTCCGTCTTTCATGAGCAAAGACTGGATGGACCTAGGCGCCCTTCCTTTGCATCCGGTGAGAGCCCATTGCTTTTCATCAAAAGTTTTTCTTTCGGGCCTGTTGAAATCTACCGGCTCCATCATCTGTCCGATAACTCCGTCGGATAAAATAATAACCGGAGTTCTGTACTTTTCAGCCAGATCAAAAGCGTCATACGCCATTTCATACATTTCCTGTGCCGAATTAGGGGCGAGAACAATAAGCCTGTAATCTCCGTGTCCTCCGCCTTTGACAGCCTGAAAATAATCTGCCTGTGAACCTGAAATATTTCCAAGCCCCGGCCCGCCTCTTTGAACATTTACAATTAAAGCGGGAATCTGCATAGCCGCCATATATGAAATAGCTTCCTGCTTAAGAGATATTCCGGGCGAAGACGACGAAGTCATAGCCCTTGCGCCTGTGACAGCCGCGCCTAATACCATGTTCGCGGCGGCAATCTCGGATTCAGCCTGAACGAAAACTCTGTTAAGTTCAACCATCTTTCTTGAAAGATATGCGGGAACTTCATTTTGCGGAGTTATCGGGTAGCCGAAATAAGATTTTAAACCTGCGGCAATTGCGCCTTCACACAATGCGATGTTTCCTTTGACCAGTTTTTTCATAAAATCCTTTGACGGCAGAGAGCAGAGATAAGCTGCGATGTTTTCACAAATCTAAAATATCTAAATTGCTCATTACTCGCTATGTTTGCCGTTACTTGTAGACTTCTATACAAACATCAGGGCAGGTCATATAACAAAAGCCGCACCCTATGCAAGCGTTTTCTTTTTCCAGAACAGCCCAGTGATATCCTGTTTTATTGAATTGTTTTGAAAAAGAAATACATTGCTTCGGGCAGGCTTTGATACATAAGCTGCAGCCTTTGCATTTTTCAGAATTAATTTTAATTGTCGGCATAATTAAATATTTTATGATTTTTTAGCTGCAAAAGTCAAATTTTTTACTTCTTTTTCGGATCTTTTTTGGCTTTATCGTTATTTTTGTTTTCCATCTTTTCTTTCATCTCTTTCATTTTTGCCTGGCCTTCGGCGCTTGTGACGAAATTTACCTGGCTGTCAATGTGTTTATTTTTGTTTGTTTCAAGGTCCGCTATATTTTCTTCAAGCTTATTTATTCTTGCCTTTTGCATTTCAAGCATATCTTTTTTTGCCGCGATTTCTTTGTCGGTCTGCGCAGCGATCAAAGCCCTGATCTCATTTCTTATATCAGCTTTGCTTTTATCATCGGCTTTGTTATATCTTTCGATGATAGCGTCTAAATTTCTCTGAAATTCCATATGGTCTTTCTTTACTGCTTCCATTTTAGCTTTTCTTGCTTCTTTGTCTTCCTTGGAATCGCCGCCTTTATGAGCGTACATTTCAGTCCCGCCGAAAGACAATGACGTTAAAACAAACATCATGCATACTGCCAATGCCGATTTTTTCATAACAGCCTCCTTTTTTATACCATAAAATAAAAATAATTTTCCAGTTCATCAAGCTCGTAATTAATGCTTTCGATCTCGTCAAATGCCGCGTCGGCATAATAGTAAGCGTAACTGCTGCTTTTGTTGAAATCTTTTAGCGAAAACGCGCATATGCCTATCAAAAGGCTTGCGGCAAGAGCTGCGGTAATTTTCCATTTTTTTGCGAATAAAGCAAATGAAGAACTTTTTTTGCGGGTCGTTTTTTCGAAAATCGCGTTTATTGTCTGCAAAGGCGCGCTTGTAAGCTTCGCGGAACTTTTTACCGCCGTGAATGCTTTAATTGAATCGCCGCATTCTTTGCATGACGCAGCGTGATTTTCAAATTCCTTTGTTTCAGTTTCATTCATTTCATTGTAAAGATAAAATGGAAGCTTTTCACATGTATTCATTGTACACCTCCGGTTCGTACTCCATTAATATTGTTTTAAGCTTTTTAAGAGCCCTGTTAAACTTTGAAAGAAGCGTTCCTATTGGCTTACTCTGCATTTCCGCAATTTCCTGAAAAGTCATTGAATCTTTTAAGGCTATCAGCTCTCTTTCGTCAGCGCTAAGCTTGCCGAGCGCTTCGTTTATTTTGCTATTTGTGTCGTTTGTTATCGCTATGTCAAGCGGATGCGAGTCGTTTGCCGCAAGCGTGCCCAATATTGAAAGTTCTTCATCGTCCTGCGATTCCAGCGGGAGAGTCTTAACGCTGTTTTTTCTGAAATAATCCATTGTCATATTTCTTGTCAATGTAAAGAGCCAGTTTTTCAGCTTGTTTTCTTCATTGTATCTGCCTAGCGTTTTAAAAACCCTGATAAACACATCCTGAAGAATGTCATTTGAGGCATCGGCGTTTTTGGTTATCGAAAGGATGTAAGTGTAGAGCAAAGCCTGATATCGCATCACTATTTCTTCGAATGCCGCGCCGTTTCCCCGTTTAAAACATGATACAAGTTCGGAATCGTTTAAATGTTTCATGATTAATTAACGCATCCTCTCGTTTAATTATTGCATTATAATTTTTGGGAGATTGTAAGGTTTTGTACCTGCACGGATGAGTATTCTATTCCGGCTTGATTGAAAAGTTCTTTAAAAGAAGGGTCAGGATACTCTACGCAGGCGGCAACTCTTTTTATGCCGGCGTTTACTATCATCTTAGCGCATAAAACGCACGGCGAATGAGTGCAATAGAGTGTGGAGCCTTTTATATTGATGCCGTGGAAACCGCCCTGAATGATGGCGTTCTGTTCGGCGTGTATGGCTCTGCAGATTTCATGTCTTTGGCCTGACGGGATTTTCATTTCATCTCTCAGGCACTGCAGTTCAATGCAGTCTTTTGTTCCTGCGGCGGCGCCGTTGTATCCCGTTGTGAGGATTCTTTTATCCCTTGCAATGACTGCCCCGACATGATGTCTTAAACATGTTGACCTTTCGGCAACAAGCCATGCGAGTTTCATAAAGTATTCGTCCCAGCTGGGTCTTTTTTCCGTGTTCATAGGTGATATTAAAACAAAATATGACGAAAAGTGTCAATGTTTTTAGAATTGACGGCCGCTTACTGCCGTTTTATTTCTTCAATTGCTTTATCAAACTGCCTGCCGTATATTATAAATTGTTCATCAAATTCTTCCGGAGTTAAGTTTGTAAATTCAAGTATTATATTGTAATAATATGCCGACTTTTCTTTATTATTTGCTCTGACGCTTGAAAGATAATTTAATAAATAAAGATCTAACCTTTTTTTGCTATTTCTTGAATAAACAATTTCGAAATATTTAGAAGCGTTTTCATAATCTTCGGTAAATAAATAAATTTTTCCGAGCTGATATAAAAGTTCGAGATGTTCATAGTTCGATTCTTTGGCGTAATGAGATGCATAAGCAAAAGCTTTGTCAATTTGATTATTCTTCAATAAAGTATTTATATAATCGATTATTACATAAATGCTTATTTCTCTGTTTTCGGAAATAATTCTATCCCAAAAGGTCATTGCGTTTTTTAAATATGAAGAGCTTTTTAACGTAATTGCCGAAGATATCAGTATTACGGATAGAAATATCGCATATAATATTTTTTTATATTCAGGCGTCCGAATAAAATTTTTACAAAACGAAAATATAATAACCGAATATGCGAACAGAGGAATATACATTCTGTTTCCTTGAAAAATAACTCTGCTGAGTTTATCATTTCCGGAAATAAAATTAGGCAAGAGAAGAATTACAGGCAGCAAAACATAAAATGAAATTTCTTTTACGCTGTTTTTGTCTTTTTTGTAAAAAGCCATAAACAATGATATTAAAACCGAGATGATCCCCAGAACAAAAATTTTTGTTTCTTTATGCTCGGACATGGGGCTTCTCAGAAAAAATATTGCAGATATATGATCAAAAAAGGCGGCGATATTAATCTGTTTGCCAAATTCAAAATGCCAGCTGTAATTTGTATCAAATAAAACTGTTTTTCTTGCAAAAAGAAAGATGGCTAAACACAATACCCATATAATATAGATGTAAATTTTTAAAGAACTTTTATGGGTATCTCTATGAGTGATATAATATAAAAACAATATAAGCGGAACGGTGACAGCGGATTCTTTAGTAAAAAGGCAAAACAAAAGAAAAATAACATGCGCTAAAAGAAAAACCGGCTTTTCCGAGCGGAGATATTCTATGAAGCAAATCAAACATATAATAAAATATATGAAGAAAAGAGAATCATTTCTTCCGGGGATCCATGCGACGGTTTGAACCGTTATAGGGTGGACTGCAAAAAAAACAGCCGCTAAAAAAGAAAGTTTTCTATCGAAACTAAGGCAGCGTCTGAAGAAAAATAAAACGGAAATTGAAGAAATGACATGCAATAAAACATTTGTCAGATGCGCGAAATTCTCCGATCCTCCTGCGATTTTGTGGTCTATTATAAAAGACACCGCAAGCATAGGACGGTAAAAAAGGAGCTCTTTGGTTCCCCAGTAACCCCAGTAAGCGTCGTGTTTGAAAGCGTTTTTAAAAGCAGACGGCGAATCGTAATTCTTCGCGCACGTGTGTATAAATATAGTGTCGTCTAAATCGACGACTCCGTAATTTACGGTTTTAGCATATATTGAAAAAGCTATAAGAGCTATGAAAAAATAAGGCAGCAAATGCTTGACTTTGATAAATAAACGGTTGAAAATACTTTCATTCTGCATAATTAAGATATTATATAAAAAAATCATAAAAAAGTAACAAGTCCGCTGCGCCTTTGCACGACAAACGCATGAAAAAAAATGTCTCGTCGCGCCCTCACCCCGCCTCTCTCCCTGATGAGGGAGAGGGAGAACTGCTTCAACGGTA
>WRNH01000073.1 GCA_009776745.1 Endomicrobiia bacterium
CCATGCATAGCATTTTGACTCTAAAAACCTCAAGAATTATGTATTTAGCGAAACTGAAACTCATATTTTATTTTGGGTCAACTCCTCCGTCCCCATGACCCGAACTTTGACGTTTTCGATTATTTCTGATGATGTAATTGAATTTTCCAAATAGTTATTGCCGGTGATTTTTTCCAAAATACCGGTAAAAAAGGGTTCGGCGGCGCTGACGTTAAAATCTAAAGAAATTCTGCCGTTTTCCAAAAGACCGATATTTCCGTCCGCGGTCAGCATCAATTCTTCGCAGCGCAATTGCGGTATTTTGATTTCGTTTGAAACGTTATCATACTCAAACTTTAAAACCGCGCCGTATTGTCTGCCTTTGAATTCAAAATCAAATGAAATATCTCCGGAAAAGTTATCATCTATGCCAAACTGCCGCGACATAAGCGCGATATTGGCGAATTTAACGTTTCCCCTGTCCAGACGTAAAAATACATTGGCATTTTGAATGTCTATATTTTTTATTTCTATCTTTTTTAATATGCCGACTCTTTTTCCTTCGCGCATAAAAATGAATTGAAGATTTGAGAAAAACGCCGCATAATCGAATTTTTTGTTATTTTCATAGTTCAGCATGATATTCATGCCGTCGATAAAAAATTCTCCGGCGTGAAGTTCTCTGCGGAACAACTTCACAAGATTTATCTTGGCGGACATTTTATTGATATTGATCAATGTGCCTTTTTCAAAACTGCCCCTTGCCGCCATGGAAAATGAACGCGAATTAAACGTTCCGAAAGGGGAGAAAGACATTCCCGAAACATTTACGTCTCTCTGAAATGTCATCCTTGCAAGATGTTTTGTTTTGTTGATAAGTCTGTCGGACGAGAAGTATAGTTTAAACGCTATTATATATCCGGCAAAAACTAAAATAAAAAAAAGAATTACGAGAAAAAATATTACTGATACGTTTTTCATTTGTTTTCCGGAAAATCAATTAAAAATTAATAATGGGGTCTCTTTAAAAACCCAATTTTGTCATACCCGTGAAAACGGGTATCCATGCTGCTTTTAAATGTGTCCGACGATAACGACAAAAACGGATTCCCGTTTTCACGGGAATGACCGACGTAGGCAGGGTTATTAGAGAGACCCAATTAATAATGAATAATGTCGGAGTTCGGCTGCGCCGAACCCATTAATAAGTTTCGCCAAAAACTATTTAAATTGTTAATTGCTTTTATCTTCGATTTGAACCGCGGGTTCGGGTTCTTCTTCTTTAAGTATGACTATTTCAACTCTTCTGTTTTGTTCTTTTCCTTTTTCCGTCGCATTATCCGCTACCGGCCTGTCCGAACCGAAACCGAAAACCTGCATTCTTTCTTTATCTATTCCGGTATTTGCAAAAAAATCAAATACGGACTGCGCTCTGTCGAGAGAAAGCTGCATGTTTTTTTGTTTATTTCCGCTTGAGTCCGTATGGCCTTCGATCAAAACTTTATTTTTTGAATAAACTCTTAATATCGCGGCAACCTCATTAAGCGCTTTTTCCGCTTCCGATTTTAAATCGCTCTTTGCAACGTCAAATAAAACTTTGCTTGAAAGATTTATGACAAGACCCCTTTCTTCCTGCTTCACTTCCACTTCTTCTTTCGGCGGCTCCGGATCTTTCGGCAAAGGCGCTACGGAAATTTCGCTGTCTATCTGCGAAATATTTCCGGCATTATCGGCAACAGTAAAATTAATTTTATAATTGCCTACAGGAAGAGGCATATCATAAACTTCGTCTATGCCGTCCCACATAATAAATTCCGGAATTTTATCATTAAACGCAAATTCTTTTACTCTTTTATCATTGTAGCTCAAAATTTCAACATAACTTTTTGAATAATCAATGCCGTTTTCATCTCCGGCGCTGAGATATATTGTTAAATTTTTCGTAAACTTTCCGTTATCTTCGGGATTTGTAAAATAAACATCGTGCGAACATTGAAAGGAAACAAAAGGAGGCGTAGAATCTATAGTTATCGCTTTATTTTTTTCAATAACCCTGCTGCCTTTATCGGTGAGAACAAAAAACTTGTAATAATACATTCCATCCGGAACAACTTTTCCGTCCGAAGCTAAACCGTCCCATACGACTTTTTCGGGAACATCCGTTTTTTTTGAGATTATTTCTCTGACTTTCTTATTATTTTCGCTGTTTCTTATTGTTAAAAACCACAGTTTAGTTTTTTTGAAGTTTTTTACTTCCGGATTGAAAACAACGCCTTCATCGGCTTTTGCAGCCGGAGAAAAGAGCGTATTCTCCAGGGAAATATTCAATGTCACCGGTTCAGGATCATAACGAACCTGCTGGGCAAAAGAAGAGGCCGTTAAGCAGCATAATAGCAATAAAAATAAAATGTTTTTTTTCATTTTAAGTATTTTTTCGTACACTTGTAACGGCAATAACACTCGTTTTGCGCATTGCGGAATGTGCCGAAGGCGCAATAATTATGCTGCCGCAGAGAATATATCATTGCCGTTCAAATTCGCCGCTGCCGTTAAACTTTTACGCCCAACTCTAAAAAAGCCCCGACCGAAAATAAATCCGGCCGGGACTTTTCATTTATTTATTTTTTCTTTTTTGTTTTTGGTTTTGCTTTTGGCTTTGCTTTTGGCTTTGCTTTTGGCTTCGGTTTTGATTTTCCGCCGTTGTCGGATTTTTTATGTTTTACCACAGCCTGAGCGGCGGCAAGCCTTGCTATTGGAACTCTAAACGGCGAACACGACACATAACTCATTCCAACATTATGACAGAATTCGACTGATCTCGGATCTCCGCCGTGTTCTCCGCATATGCCTATCTTCATTCCGGGTCTGGCGTCTCTGCCGAGTTCAACTCCGTAAGCGATCAGCTGTCCGACGCCTTCAACGTCTATTGTCTGGAAAGGATCATCGGCAAGTATCTTTTTATCAAGATAATCGCCGAGGAAACCGCCTATATCGTCTCTTGAGAAACCAAAGCTCATCTGGGTAAGGTCGTTTGTGCCGAAAGAGAAAAATTCCGCGACTTCCGCCATCTGGTCGGCAAGCAAGCATGCTCTCGGTATTTCTATCATCGTTCCGAAAGAGTAAGCGATTTTTTTGAGTCCTTTAGACGCAAGCACTTCTTTATATACTTTATCGACAATGGCTTTTTGATTTGTAATTTCGTTTACCGAACATGTTACCGGCACCATTATTTCGGGAAATGCTTTTTTACCGGCTTTTAAAAGTTCGGCGGCAGATTCAAATATTGCTCTCACCTGCATCTCCGTCATTTCGGGATAAGTTATTCCGAGCCTCACGCCTCTGTGTCCCATCATCGGGTTTACTTCATGTAAAATACCGGCTCTTTTTTGGAACTCACTAACGCTTATCCCTATACTGTCGGCAACCGCTTGCTGGGCATTTTCTTCTCTGGGAATAAATTCGTGCAAAGGCGGATCAAGAAGCCTTATTGTTACCGCGTATCCGTCCATGGCTTCCATGGTTCCTTTAAGAGAATCTTTAAAGAAAGGGAAAAGTTCATTAAGCGCTTTTGTTCTTTCTTCGGTCGTGCCCGAAAGTATCATTTTTCTGAGCGCAAACAAAGGCTTTTCCGAATTCTCGCCGTAAAACATGTGCTCGGTCCTGAACAATCCTATGCCTTCGGCGCCGAACATTCTTGCTTTCTTTGCATCCTCCGGAGTATCTGCGTTTGTGCGCACTTTGAGAACTTTTAAAGAATCGCATACTTTTAGGAAATCAAAAAGAAGCGCGTTTTCAGTCGCGTCAGTCATTTCAAGTTTGCCTTCGTAAACGTTTCCTTTTGTTCCGTTAAGGGTAAACCAATCGCCTTCATTAAATGTTTTATCGCCGATTTTCATCACTTTCGCGTTTACGTCAACATGTATGGCTGCGCATCCTACTATACAGCATTTTCCCCAGCCGCGCGCAACAAGAGCCGCATGCGAAGTCATACCGCCGCGCGACGTGAGAATCGCCTGGGCAGCTCTCATGCCTTCAACGTCTTCGGGATTTGTTTCTTCTCTGACAAGAATCACTTTCTTGCCTTCTTCAAACCATTTTACAGCGTCTTCGGCGGTAAAAACTATCATGCCTGACGCGCCTCCGGGACCTGCCGGCAAGCCTTTCGCGACGACCGGAGCGGCTTTTTCCGCTTTAGGATCTATGATGGGATGAAGAAGCTCGTCAAGCTGCGCAGGAGAAACTCTCATCACCGCTTCTTCTTTCGTTATGAGTTTTTCTTTTAACATATCCATAGCCATTTTCACGGCAGCCGGACCGTTTCTTTTTCCGGAACGGCACTGAAGCATCCAGAGTTTTCCTTCTTCAATGGTAAACTCAATATCCTGCATGTCTCTGTAATGTTTTTCAAGTTTTTTCTGTATTGCAAAAAGTTCTTTATAATCTTTAGGCATAGCCTGCTCTAAAGTTTTTTCATTTTTATTGTTTTCGCTTGTCGAAGCTTCGTTGATCGGAGCCGGAGTGCGGATACCCGCGACAACGTCTTCGCCTTGAGCGTTTACAAGGTATTCGCCGTAAAATCTGGAATCGCCGTTTCCGGGATTTCTCGTAAAAGCAACGCCGGTCGCCGAAGTATTGCCCATATTTCCAAAAACCATGGCCTGCACGTTAACAGCCGTGCCCCATTCGTCGGGAATCCCTTCAATTTTTCTGTAAGAAATGGCTCTCTTTCCGTTCCATGAAGCAAAAACAGCGCCTATCCCGCCCCAAACCTGCCGGTAAGGATCGTCGGGGAAAGCTTCTCCTAGCACTTCTTTTACTTTGTCTTTAAACTGTCCGCAAAGCTTTTTCAAATCTTCGGCATTAAGCTCCGTATCTAAGCTCACGCCTTTTTCTTTTTTCATCGCTTCCATAACTCTTTCGAGCTGCTTGCGTATTCCCATATCGTCTTTAGGCTCTATGCCCGCAGCCTTTTCCATAACAACGTCGGAATACATCATTATAAGCCTTCTGTAGGCGTCGTATACGAATCTTTCATTATTTGTTTTTGTTATTAAAGCGGGGATCGTTTTCGTCGTCAAACCTACATTAAGCACCGTCTCCATCATGCCCGGCATTGAACTTCTTGCGCCGGAACGCACGGAAACAAGAAGAGGATTGTTTTCATCGCCAAACTTCTTGCCGATGACTTTTTCAACGTTTTTCATGGCTGCGACAACCTGTTTTTCAAGTTCCACGGGGTATTTTTTACTGTGATCGTAATAATATGTACAGACCTCGGTGGTGATAGTAAATCCCGGAGGCACCGGAAGTTTCAGGTTTTTGTGTCCGGCCATTTCCGCAAGATTTGCGCCTTTTCCTCCGAGCAAATTTTTCATACTGCCGTTACCGTCGGCTTTTCCGCCGCCAAAAAAATAAACATACTTCTTAGGCATTTTCTTACTCCTTTTCATATATTTTCAGACGTTAAACAAGCCAAATTCTACTAATTACACTTACCAAAGTCAATGCCGTTCCGCAGACAAGAAATGACAAGAAATGGCGGGAAGGCGGGAACGAAAATTAATTTTTTGCATTTTTTTAGACGTTAAATAAGCCAAATTTTACTAATTACACTTACTAAAGTCAATGCCGCGTAAAAAAAATAAAAAGCCCCGGCAGTGCTGCCGGGGCTTTTAAAGGTGTTTTTTGGAAGGTTTATTTCTTTTTTGCTTTTTTCGCTACTTTCTTTTTAGCAACTTTTTTCACCGCTTTTTTCTTAGGAGCGGCTTTTTTTGCTTTCTTTGCTTTTTTCGCTTTCTTCTTTCCGCCTCTGCTCATGACTGATCTTGAAATATCGCCGGCTTTATCTATGAAATACAAAAATCCGGACTCTTTCTTAAGACCGACTTTCGCTACTTTTGAAGGCTTTCCGCCTTTCTTTCCGCCTCTTGCCATCAATGCTCTTGAAACATCGCCCTGTTTATCAATGAAGTAAAGATATCCTGATTCTCTCTTTACTCCCACTTTCTGTACTTTCTCTGCCATTGTACACCTCCTGTTTTTTGGTGCGGCTATTTATTTTCACCGGCTTCTGCCGGATGATTTTTTTTCTCTGTCGGCGTAATTTCTTCTCTTTTCGTAATTATCTTATCTCTAAGCCAGCTGTCTACAACGTCTTTTGAAAATCTGTACTGCCTTCCTATTTTAGAGGCAGGGATCTTTTTCATTCTTATAAGACTATATATTTTAGATTTTCCTATACCAAGGTATTCGGAAAGCTCTTTTATATCCATTATCTGTTTATTGTTTGTATTTTTATTTTCCATGTTTTATCGTTTTTTTTCTTTTGTTTTTATTAACTGTTAACATTGTACATATATTATTAAATATTGTCAAGTACTATTTTTTAATGCTAAAAAAAAGCAAATAAGATCGTTTGATCCTATTTGCTGTTAAAAAGCGTTATTTAGTTGTTTTTAATTAATTTAATTGCCTATTAATATTGTTTAGTGTTATTGTTTATTATTTATTTTTTCAAAACAAAATTTTAAGTATCTGAAATATTCCGGATTTTCAGGCTTCATTTTAAATGCTTTTTTCATATTAAACACGGCTTCTTTATATCTGCCTTCTCTAATATATATGTCTGCCAGCGCTCCGTATACCTGATGTACCTTCGTATCTTTATCGGCTGCTATCGTAAGATATTTTTTAGCTGATTTCATATCGCCGCGCTGCCATATGAATATGCCCAAATACGCGCTGCTCGAAACATTGCTTCTTTGTTTGGCTTTTATTGAAAGATCTTCATAATTTTTCTTCATAAAATACTCGCCGAATTGAAAAGTGCCGTTATCAAGAGATCTTCTTCCGTACAAAAACGTCGCCTTAACGTTTAGAGGCGTTTCAATCATTGCCGCCGCGGCAAAATTCAATTTATTTGCAAACTTTTCGGCATTAATAAGCGACACTGAAATAAAAAAAATAAAATACACCGCAATAAGATACGGCAAAACGGTTTTTATTTTTCCGTTTAAATTAATTTCGTTGATAATAAGAATAAGACCAAAAACGGCAGCGTACGTTCTGTGTTCAAGCATGAAATAATTATTTTGAAAATAAGGAAGAACTAAAAACATTACAAACCACAAAATCCCGAAAAACACATTTGACCGTTTTATATTTTTTGATTGTGCAAGCAATAAAACGATAAAAGCGGCAACTGCCGCTCCAAGCAGAGAATCAAATAAAGAAAGGACAGGCAATACTTTAAGATTTACAGGCAAAAATATTTTTGCGACATACTGCAAAGTTGCGGGAAAAAGTTTTATAAGAGCGGCTTTCGTAAAAACGACCAAATACAGGATATTCATTTCTTTTGTGCCGGTAAAAGCGGTTTTCATCAGATACCACAAAAGGACGCAAGCGGCAAACAACATAATAAAAGATATTAATTTTATTTTTAAACGGCCGGCGCGGATTGCTTCCGCGCGGCGGCTGTCCTCAAATGCATTGACCGGGGACGCGTCCGCAGCAGCGGCGGATGAAGCGTTTAAAATAAAGAAAAACGGAAATACTATAATCGCGGCAAAAGCGGTTTCTTTTGTGAAAAGCGCGGCAAGAAAAAATAATGCCGAAATAAATATATGCTTAAATTTTTCGGAATTGTTATATTTGACAAGAAACAAAAACGAGCTGAAAATAAAAACCGCAAGAAGCGTATCGTTTCTTCCCGGAATCCACGAAACAGCCTGATTAAAAATAGGTAGCGCCGCGAAAAAAGACGCAAACGCAAAAGCTTTAAGGCGCGAAATATTAAGATTTTTTAAAATATTAAAAAGTATGCATACTGCGGTGAAATGATAGATAATATCAAAAAAATGATAAACCCAAAGCCTTCCTCTGCCGATGATCGTATCGATTATCCAGCTTACGGTAAGAAGCGGCCTGTAAAAAGTATCCGCGCTTTCGTTAAAAACGCTTTTGAAAAACGCATCTATTATATTGTATGGATCTTTAAGATATTCATACTGCGATATAACAAGAGTCAAATCATCAAGTTCCGTTATGCCGAACATTATGCTTTTGGCATAAACGATAAAAATTATTATCAGAAAAAAGAGATAAGGAAAAATCCCCAGATTAAAAATATTTTGCAGAGATCGTCTGAAATCTTCAACTCCGGGCTTGCCTGCGCCGCTTTTAGTTTTTTGAATTGTATTCATATAATGAGGGTTCAATCGTATCTATTCCTTTTCTGTACATATTTGAAAATAAATATTTTGACACGGAAATCATAGTTAAAACGTCCGCCATCGCCCTGTGCTTTAATCCAACGTCAACGCCGACGGCGTCGGCAATGCTTCCCAGCACATTCGATTCAAATGAAAAATACTGCCGCGCGAGTTTTAAAGTGTCTATATAGTATATCCCGCTCGTCTTCACTCCGCTTTCGGAAAGTTCTTTATGCACAAAAGCCAAATCAAATCCGGCATTATGGCAAACGACCGTGCTTGTGCCGATAAAAGCCGCGATGTCTTTGGCTATATCTTTAAAAACCGGAGAACCGGATACCATATTATCGTAAATTGAATGGATTTTTGAACATTCCAAAGGAATGGGCTGCCGCGGATTTACAAGCGTTTCAAAACGTTCTTCTTTGCCGTTTTGAACTTTAAGCATAGCTATTTCAACTATTTTAGCGCCTTTGAGATGATTGAGCCCCGTAGTTTCTATATCAAGGTAAACCAAATCGTCGGGAGCATTAGTTTTAAGTTTTTTCGTAAATAGATTGTCCATTATATCAATATTCTATCATTTTTAAGAAAATTATAAACACTGCGGCATAACTTAAAACCGTAAAAATCATCCAAAACGTCCGGGGAAGCATTTGCCCTGGTTTTATTTTAAATAAACCACAGCCGGCAAGATAACAATATTTGGAAACAAGCGACGTCAAGATCGCAATGATAAAAGATATTAAAACAATCACCCCGTATATTACTGCGGAACCTAATAAAAAACCGGACATAAATCCCGTAAGTATCACCTGCAGGTTTATAAAATAATATAAACCTGCGCACAAACCGTAAAGTATTACAAAAAATACCGTTTTATAATTGTAAAACATTTCTTACCTCAAATCTATCCCTATATTCCTAAGCTCATAAATGGCTTCATCGCTTCCGCGGTAAGCCGCTTTTTTAAGATATTTTACGGCTTCCGCGTTTCTCCCTATATTTTTATAAGCCATCGCGAGAAGATAGTTGGCTTTATCATTATCCGGATTAATCTGGATCGCGCGCAGATAGAGAGGTATGGCTTCGTCATAATTATTTTGTTCGGCATAAACGGCGCCGGTTTTAAGGTACGGGACTATATATTCCGGATTTATGTCGGCCGCTTTTTCATAATAATCCAAAGCTGCCTGCGTATCGTTCATTTTTAAATACATATCGCCGAGATTACAGTATGCCGCGACAAAACCCAGATCCGAATCTATTGCTTTCTTATAATGGTTTGCCGCTTCTTTATATCTTTCTTCTTCTTTGAAAGTATGCCCGATCAAATTCTGAAATCCGGCAGAACTGAAATTTCCGAAAAGAAGAGCGCGTCTGTACCATGCTCTTGCGTTCTCCTGCATGCCGACGCTTCTGTAAGAAAGACCGATAAGCAGGTATGCCTTTTCCATTTCGGGATCAAGCTCAGCAGCTTTTTCAAAGTATTCTGCGGCTTGAAGAAATTTTTCCGAATTGTTTGAAGTTTGGGCTTTCATATACAATGCGTTTCCGAGGGAGTAAAAAATTTCAGGATTGGAAGGGGCGATCTCCGCGGAAAGCTTTAAATATTTTACGGCGGAATCATAGTTTGACAGTTTTGTTAAAGATATCCCGTAATTTCTGTACAGGTCAGCGTTTTCGGCTCTAAGCTCTATGGCTTTGGCATAATATTTCGCGGCCATAAAATACTGTTCGTTAAAATAGTATCCGTTAGCTTTTTGCAAAATAACGTCTTTGGAATAACCGGAATTTACATATATGTATACTCCCGCGCACGCTAGAAGAAAACATACTGTAAAAACAATACTGAACCGCAAATTCATATCAGCTTTTTTCTTAAACATCAGATATCACCGTTGTTTCATATAAATCATTTTTGCGTTCTGTTTTTATGCCGCCGCAAGCTGCCGCTTTAATTTCAAGAGCCGCCGAAAAATCTTTTACTTTTGAAAATCGGCGGACTCCGGAGTGTGTTCACACTCCAGTTTACCCTTGTTTAATTTTATACAGTAAAAAGCGTATTTTAGCAACCTTTTTTACAACAATCGCAAATTAAACGGCATAAATATTTTCTTTGCCGCTGATCCCCGATTTGTAATCGGGCATCTCTAAAAACCTATCTAAAGTGGTGTCATTCCCGTGAAAACGGGAATCCATTTTTGTCGTTATCGTCGGACACATTTAAAAACAGCATGTATACCCGTTTTCACGGGTATGACAAATTTGGGTTTTTAGAGAAATCCTATTGCCTTATTGCAGAACGATTTTTTCTTTGTACGCAGTCTTTGAAACATTCGTCCGGCCTTTCTTTTTCAAAAGGCTTTCCATTTTTGCGGCATTTCTTTTTTCAGAATGGATTATATATATTGCCGCATCATTGCTTTGGTTTGAAAGCCATTTTTGCAGCATTCCAAAATCCGGATGGTCTGAAAATATATCATATTTTTTAATGCCTGCATTACTTTTTATGCCTTTTACTTTGCCGCGTCCGGCCAAAAGCATTCCCGCAGCGCTTTTCGGGCTTACATAATTTACGATCATGATTTCGACGTCTTTTCGCGGCAAAAGCGACGGAGCTATGCGGGCGGACGCGCCTCTTTCCAAATCGCCGCTTGAAGAAACAACTATAAGCGGCTTATCAAACTTTATGTCTCTTTTAATGCTTGCTTTTTCGGGAATAATGCTTCCTTCCTTATAAATATCTTCGGTAAACCAGTATCCTTTTTTATTATCCGCCAACTCTTTTTGATAAAGCTCGGTTATTTTGTTCGCGCTCGGCGAAACGCTGTGTACCGGAAAATTTTTCGGCAGTTTGCCGTTTTTTTGCATAAGCCTAAGCTCGTACAAAACTTTCTGCGTCCTGTTAAACGACAAAGCGGGGATCCAGACAGTCTTTCCGCCGGCAACGGCTTTTGCCAAATCATCCTGAAAAGCATCGTAAGCCGTAAAATCAAATTTCGCTTTGTCATCGGCATAAGTGGATTCCATAAATATAAAATCCGCTTTTTCCGGAATTGAAAATTCGCCGTTAAGTCTGGAATAGCCGCTCCCCAAATCTCCGGAAAATATAATTTTTTTACGGATTGCCGCGTCACTGCCGCTCATCGCAGCTGCGGCAGAGGCGAGATTTACGGTAAAAACAATGCTTGCCGAACCCGGGATATGCCCCGCGCGTATGAATTTAAATTTTAACTTTTCGGAAAAAACATTTTCTTCATCGTAATTTATCACCTTAAACAGCTTCTCAATTTCGACCGTTTCTTTAGCGCTGCAGTTTTTGCATGCCAAAAATTTCACATTATAAATTTCGCACAAATCGCCGAGATTTACGAAAGCGCTTGAATATTCTATATTTTTTATATTCTCTTTACAGCCTTTATCCCAGTGCGCTACGGCGGTCACATTCTTATTTTGCGCTTTTTCCATTTGTGTCTGCGACCAGAACCACTTCCGCTCTATGATCTCAAAACCGTTTCTTTCCCTGAATAATAATAAAGCAAGCTCTTTTGTCGCGGCTGTCGAATAAATTGTGCCTTTAAAACCTTTATTTACCAAAAGAGGAATTCTCCCGCTATGGTCAAGATGCGCGTGCGTTAAGAATAAAGCTTTCGTTTCAATAAGTTCTTCAGGCATATCGTTTATCTCTTTATTTTCGCCGTCATTATCCATAAAAAGACCGTGATCGATCAAAATTTTCTCGCCGTCCGCATCTAAAAGAAAACAGCTGCCTGAAACCGTTTGCGCCGCGCCGTAAGGAACCACGGAAATTTCCGCGGCTAAAAACGATGCGGAAAATATAATAGCTAATAATAACAACGCTGTCAGTTTTTTCATAAACCCCTAAAATAATTACGAATTACGGGGACGTCGGAACAAAGTTCCTTCGTCCCAATTACGAATTGGGTCTCTCTAAAAACCTATCTAAAGTGGTGTCATTCCCGTGAAAACGGGAATCCATTTTTGTCGTTATCGTCGGACACATTTAAAAGCAGCATGGATACCCGTTTTCACGGGTA
>WRNH01000074.1 GCA_009776745.1 Endomicrobiia bacterium
AAGAAAAACCTCTCTCGGCCTTAAAACCATTTCGGTTGCAAGAGAAGGTATCTGCAATATCCAGTTTTTCTGCTTGCCGTGATATTTTTTGCTGATCTCTTTTAAAGCGTTCACAAAAGCTTCGACGTCGGATCTATCGGTTCCTATTCCGGGTATTGCCACAAGATTAAATATATCGGCATAATCAAGCTGTATGTTATATTCTTTAGCAAGTATACCGTCTATTTCATATCCCGACAAGCCTGTTTTTGTAACGTTGACCGTAAGTTTCGTAACATCCAAATCATATCCGACGCTTTTTATTTCCTGTCTCGTAAAACATTTCATGGAAGAAATATCATTATTGATATATGTCCGTCCCCATTCGCATGCCTGAATAACTTTATCAAGCATATGGGAACCTTTTAAAACGGCCTGTCTTCTTGCCAAATCAATTGAGGCGAGAGTAAGATAGCTCGGGCTTGTCGTCTGNAGCATTGAAACGACTTTTTTTACTCTGTTTATATCAACAAGTTTTGAATTGCAATGAAGCACCGACCCCTGCGACAATGCCGAAAGAATTTTATGCGTCGACTGAACGCACAAGTCCGCTCCGGCGGCAGCTGCCGACTGCGGAAGATCTTTATTGAATATCAAATGAGGACCGTGCGCTTCGTCGACCATAACTATCTTGCCTCTTCTGTGGCAAAGATCGACGATTTTTGCAAGATCGGTTACTATTCCGTTATATGTCGGACTTGTGATAAATACGGCTTTGGCTTCGGGATAACGGTCTAAAGATTCTTTTATCTGGTCATATGAAGAGTTAAAAATTACATCAAGATTCTGGTCTATTTTAGGCTGTATCCAGATCGGCCATACGCCCGACAAAATCACGCCGGACATAATTGATTTATGGGAACTTCTTGAAACTATTACGGAATCTCCCGGGTCGCATGCGGCAAGAAACATCGCCATATTTCCGACGGACGTGCCGTTAACAAGAAAAAAAGAATTTTTTACATTGTATGCTTCAGCCATCAATTCCTGGGCTTTTTTTATAGGCCCGACGGGATCATGCAGGGAATCGACTTCGTCAAACACGGTAACGTCGAATTTATAAACTTCTTCGCCCGTATAATCTTTAAGCCTGCCGTCTATGCTTCTTCCGTTTTTATGTCCCGGACAATGAAAAGAAACAACATCTCTTTTCGCATGCCCCATAAGGGTATCGAACAGCGGGGCTTTGCAATGACGTGCTAATGATGATTTAGATTGTTTTTTCATTTTATTAAAAAATGCCCGGTAGAAGTTCTTAACCTCGCCGCTGTTCTTCAAATTGAACATACTTTGGGCAAGCGCCTTTTGAGCATATAACTACACCGGACCAGCCTAATAAATTGCGACAGTTTACAGCCTTACTATCTTACTAAGTTATAGATTGTATCAAAAATCTTTTTTTACTTCAAATGTTTATTTCGCACAAATGTTTTTACACAGCATTGCAAAAATTACACGAATTTATAAAATAAGCATAAAGGGTAGTCTTTTGGCAAGTTTTTGGAATTGGCAGCGTATCAATCTTTTTTTACTTCAATATCTACCCTGCGCCGCTCCCAAAAAGATTTACGGAGCGGCAGGACGCAGTTGTCAATTTCTTTTTAAATAATCAATTGCGTTTTGGAAGATTTTTTTGCCCCAGCCGTGTTTTCCGTCAAAACCTTCGCGCGCGGGATGCTGCAGAGCGTAAATATAGCGTTCAGGATGAGGCATAAGCCCGAAAACATTTCCTTTATCATTGCAAATGCCGCTTATTGCGTTTACGGAACCGTTGGGGTCTGCTGGATAGCTTGCCTTAGAACCGTCGGCATTAACGTAGCGGAAAACGACTTGATCATTATCTTCGATTTTTTTAAGCGTTTTGGGATTTGCGGCTATAAATTTACCTTCTCCGTGAGCAACAGGCAATGTTATAATTTCTGGCAAATCTTTCGTCCATAAACATTTATTCTTTTCATTTTTCAAGTATACCCAGCGGCATTCAAACTTGCCCGAATCGTTGTAAGACAGCGTTGCAGTTTGGTCAAACAGTTTGGGGTCCGGAAGCAGTCCCATTTTAACCAGCACCTGAAACCCGTTGCAAATGCCTATAACGGGCTTTCCCGAAAGGGCAAACTTTTTTATTTTGTCGCCAAGTTTATTTTTGATTTCATTGGCTAAAATTTTACCGCTTGCAATATCGTCGCCGTAACTAAACCCGCCCGGAACAAGCATTATGTCGTAAGACAAAATTTTATCTGCATTTTTTATCAGCTCATTAATGTGTACGCGTTCCGCTTTTGCGCCGCAAAGCTCAAACGCTTTTTGCGCTTCCCAGTCGCAGTTAGTTCCGGCTGTACGTATAATCAATACTTTTGGTATTGCCATAATTTTATCCTTTGAGTATGGTAACAAGTAATAGGTAATAGGTAATAGGTTTTGGAGTTTTCGCTTTGCGAAAACCTAAAAATAGGTTTCGGCTGGGACAAAGTCCCTGCCGAAACACAATATCTGTTACCTTTTACCTATTACCTTTTATCTATTATCTGTATTTGCCAGGCCTTGCGCAAGACGTCTATGTTTTCACTTACGGCAAGTTTGCCGCTTTTAAATATAACTTTGCGATCATCCGAAACCGCGCCTATAACGTTTACTGCGCTGCCTCTAAAAATTTCTTTTATTTTTTTGACGTTTTCATATTCCACTTCAATTATAAACCGCCCGTTAGATTCTGAAAACAATGTTTCGGCATCAGTTAACGTCAACATGGATTCCCGATTACGAATTTCGGGAATGACAGATAAGGGAATTGCGTCAATATTTACTTCTGCGCCAAGGTTCCCAGCGAAAGCCATTTCGCTTATCGCCGAGGCAATGCCGCCTTCGGAAATATCATGGCAAGCTTCTATCAAGCCTTTGCAGGCGGCATTATAAACGGCGCGCATAATTTTTAGAGATTCTTCGGGATAAACTTCAGGCACTATGCCGCCTTTGATTTTATTTATTCTGTTAAACACGCTTTGGCCAAGCTCATTGCGCGTTAAGCCGAGTATCATTATTACATTTCCAGCGCGTTTAAAATTCATCGTCATTGTGTTTTCAACGTTATCAACCACTCCTACGGCGGAAATTAAAAGCGCGGGCGGTATTGAAAAAGTTTTTCCGCGTATAGTATACTCATTATATAAACTGTCTTTACCGCTTATAAAAGGTACGCCGAATTTTTTGGACATATCATAACAGGCCTGCGCAGCGCGCACTAATGAACCCAAAACCTCCGGTTTATTGGGATTACCCCAGCAAAAGTTATCCAGTACCGCAATCCTGTCGGGATTAGCGCCTGCGGCAACGGCATTCCTAAGCGCCTCTTCAACGGCAGACGCAGCCATTTTGTAAGTATTAACTTTGCCGTATTGCGGGTTAAGTCCGTTAGAGATCACAACACCCTTTCGTGTGCCTTTTATTACGGTATAAGGCCAAATTACCGCAGCGTCACCAGGTCCCCAAATGTTTATAGCGCATCCCTGTAAAGGCTTAATTATCGTCTGGCCTTGTACTTCGTGATCATACTGCCTGATAATTTGCTCTTTGGAGCATACTGCCAAATCCGATAAAACTTTTTTCAGGCTTTCTTTAATTTTCGCGCCGTTAAACTTCACCGGGTTTTGTAATATTTCTTTCGGCGGCGTGTATCTCGCGGGCATTGCGGTTTTAGGCACGCCTTTGTGCAGAAATTTCATATCCATTTGCCCTGCAATTTTGCCGTTATAAGCAAGCGTTAATTTTTTGTCGCCGGTAAACTTGCCTATGACCACAGCTTCAACGTTTTCGGATCTAAACAAACTTAAAAGTTTTTTTACGTTTTTAGGCGGCACGGCAAACACCATTCTTTCCTGAGCTTCGCTGATCCAAATTTCCCAAGGGGCTAATCCCTGATATTTTAAAGGCACTTTTTCAAGTTCTATGCGTACGCCGGTACTTTCGCCAAGTTCCCCGCAGGCGCTTGAAAGCCCGCCCGCGCCGCAGTCTGTAACTGCGCGGTAAAGTTTTAAATCGCGCGCTTTAAGCATTACGTCCAATACTTTTTTTTCTATTATGGGGTTGCCTATCTGCACTGCGGAAACGTCGGACTCTTTATCAAGTTCCACCGAAGAAAACGTCGCCCCGTGTATGCCATCGCGTCCCGTGCGTCCGCCGGCAACGACGATCAAATCTCCGGATTTTACTTTTTTTTCTATCGCGCTTTTAGGCATTATGCCCATGGTGCCGGCATAAACCAGCGGATTAGCCATATAACCGTCGTCAAAATGCACGCCGCCGTTGACCGTCGGTATGCCCATGCGGTTGCCGTAATCGCGCACGCCGGCAACTACGCCTTTTGCTATGCGTTTAGGATGGTGTATACCTTCGGGAATATTTTTTGAAGGCGTATTGGGATCTCCAAAACAAAACACGTCGGTATTTGCTAACGGTTTTGCGCCAAGCCCGACGCCTAAAATGTCTCTTATAACGCCGCCAATGCCGGTTGCCGCGCCGCCGTAAGGTTCCAGCGCCGAAGGATGATTGTGGGTTTCAACTTTAAAAGCAATCCCGTTGTTTTTATCAAATTCTATGACGCCGGCATTGTCTTTAAAAACGGATAAACACCATTTTTTGTTAAGTTCTACGGTAGCTTTAAAAATTGTTTCTTTAAGAAGGTTGTTGTAGACTCTTCGCGTCTTTTTTCCTTTCAAATCAGTATAGGTATAGTCTATAATGCCCGTCAGTGTTTTATGTTTGCAGTGCTCGCTCCACGTCTGTGCTATGGTTTCAAGCTCTATAACGGTAGGATTGCGTTTTAATTTTTTAAAATAATTTTGTACGGCTTTCATTTCTTCAAGGTTTAAAGAAAGCGTATTTTTTTTGCTTAAATTTATAAGTTCTTTGTCCGAAAGCTTTAAAATTTCAATATTAGCGCAGTTCATTTATTTTATAATCCTGAATTAAAGTATTTGCCAAAACCGAAACGGCGATTTTTTCTAAAATATGTTTGCCGACGGCGCCGTAAATATAATAAATGTGTCCCGTTTTTACTTTAACTTCTTTGTTTATGCCTAAATCTTTAATGGCCTTCACAACGCTTTCCGAAACGGTATCGGTAACGCCTTTTTTAAACCAAACTTCAATAGCGTGCGCTTTTTCATCTCCGGAAACTTGCTTCTTACAGCCGCAGCCCTTTGCAGTGATTGAATTTTCAGCGACAAAAAAAGTTTCGGTAATTTTGTCGCTTAGAGTCTCCCTGCCTATTAAATCCGCTTCCGTTTTGGTTATCCCGTCTATGGCGTATACCGGCGAATAGCCCGCTTTTTGCACGCCTTTAATGCCTGCCTGCAAAATGTCCGCTAAAACGCGCTCCCCGTGCAGATCCGTAAAACCCTTTTTAGGCAAAACTTCTATTATATACTCCATTTATTTACTCCTTTTAACTACAGTGTGGAGTGTGAAGAGTGGAGTGTGGAGTGAAAATACCCGTCCGAGGAGTTTATCCTCGAAATTCGTAATCGGGTGCGTCCACCCTCCGCTTCGCTCTCGGGCAGGGCGCTCACATCTCGCGCCCGTTCGTGGCTCGCGCTCCTTATTCGTCGCGCACTCACCCTTTTATGAAAAGGGGAATTAACAGCCTTGTCCTTATTCCCCTTTTGTAAAAGGGGTGCCGCTGAAAGCGGCGGGGTATTTGCCTTTGCCGTTAACTCCACTCTACACACTCAAAACTCCAAACTCTATTAACGGCAACCACCCCGTCGCTAACGCGCCACCCCTCCAGCATCGGAGGGGAATTAGCGGCTTGCTGCCGTTATACTGTTCTCACAATAAATTTTTTATCGCTTCTTCGATGTCAAGGGGTGACAATAATATCGGCGGTATATCGAATATTGTCCGCGCTCCGCATTCCCCTTTTGCGGACAGTTTATATGCCGCACGCGCATAAGACAAAAGGACGGATGCCGTAAATTCAGGATTGGAATCCAGTTTTAATGAAAATTCAATAATGTGTTTATTCGTTTCGCCGGTTTTGCCCATATGTATTACGTTTCCGCCGTGCGGCAGCTTGCCGTGATCAGCTTTTAGTTCATCGGCAGATATAAAACATACTGAAGTGTCATATTCGTCAAAATAGTTCGGCATTTCTTTTATTTCTTTCTCAATACGTTTTTTATCGGCGTCTTCCGTAGCCACCACATAGCATAATCTTGTATGTTTTTCGCGCGCAGTCAGCTCGGGATTCTCTCCGTTTCTTATTTTTTCCACTGCATGATCAACGGGGATAGTGTACTGAATTGCGTCTACGACGCCTTCAATCCCGCGTATGGCGTCCGAATGTCCTTGGCTCACGCCTTTACCCCAAAAGGTATACGTTTTTCCGGTTCGTATTATTGAACCCATGTATAGCCTCATCAGGGAAAACAGTCCGGGATCCCAGCCGATCGATATTATGGAAATATTGCTGCCGGATCTGGCCGAACTGTCTACAGCTTTGAAATAATCATGGATCTTTGCGTGGGTATCGAAGCTGTCAACCGTATTAAAGATTTTTGCAAACTCAGATCCCTGCACCGGCAAATCATTTGCCGAGCCGCCGCACAGGATCATAACGTCTATTTTGTCTTTCCACTCGGCGGCAGAATCAACGTGTACAACCGGCGCGTTTGCTTTGATCTGTAACGATTCGGCAGGTTGTCTTCTGGTAAAAACGGCGGCTAATTCCAAATCCGGATTTTTAACGATCTCAGCCTCGACCCCCCTGCCTAAGTTGCCGTAACCGCATATGCCGATCCTTATCTTCTTTTCCATGCTCTTTCCCCTTTTAACGACACGTAATAGGTAAGAGGTAAAAGGTAAAAGGTTTTGGTGTCTCTAAAAACCCTAAAAAGCAGCATTTCGCAGAATGTGTCATCCTGAACTCGTTTCAGGATCTCGTCGTGGAAATAAAAACTACTAGACCCTGAAACAAGTTCAGGGTGACACAGTTAGGGGTTATTAGAGATACCCTTACTTGTTACCTTTTACCTATTACCTGCCGTTCCCCATCGTACGTTTATATTGTTTTGTATCAGATACTCTTTAAGTTCGCCGACCGTATAATTTTTCTTCATTCTCGGAGAATACAGCATACTGCTTATTATCGCCGCGTGAACGTCCGTATCGGTAAACAATGTTTTTAAATGCTCCGGAATTCCCGCTCCGCCCGACGCTATAAGAGGAACCGAAACGGCAGTTTCCGCCAGCTTCATCAATTCAATGTCGTAGCCTGAAAGTGTTCCGTCCTTATCAATACTGTTTAAGCATATCTCTCCCGCGCCAAGATCCTGCCCGCGTTTTATCCATTCAACGGCGTCCATACCGGTCGCAAGTCTCGCGCCGTCTATATATACCTCGTAACCGCTGGGCATTCGCTCTGATTTTTTCACCTGGGTGGACAATACGATACACTGCGAACCAAATGCTTTTGCGCCTTCCGAAATAATTTTTGGGTTTCTGACGGCCATAGAATCAACGCTTATTTTTTCAGCTCCCGCTTTAAGCGTTTCATACATGTCTTTTAAGTCTTTGATCCCTCCGCCGACCGTAAAAGGAATAAAGACGCGCTGCGCCACTTTTTTTACGGTTTCAATGTCAATACCGCGTTTTTCTGCGCTTGCCGTAATATCGTAAAAGATTAACTCGTCGATCTGCGCGTCGTACATGGTTCCGGCCAATTCCTCAGCCGGAGCAACGTTTATATTGTCCTGAAACCGCACCGCCTTTGTCACCATGCCGTTTATAATGTCAAAGCAGGCTATAAGCCGTTTTGTAAGCATTGTTTAATTCCTTTTAACTACAGAGTGGAAAGTGGAGAGTGAAGAGTGGAGATATTGTATTTCGGCATGGACAAAGTCCATGCCGAAACCTATTTATTGGTTTTCGTTTCACGAAAACACATCATCTTCACTTTTCACTCTTAACTCTTCACTCTTTTTTATTAAGGTTGAGAAACCCATCTAACAAATCCAGTCCCGCTTTGCCGCTTTTTTCTATATGAAACTGGGTTGCGTAAATATTATCCTTACGAACTGCAGCTGTAAACGAACCGCCATAATCCGCTATACCCCATATATCCGACTCATTTTCGGGTTTGGCATAATAGGAATTTACGAAATAAAAAAAATCATTACGAAATTCACAAACCGGAGTTTCTGCAAGCTTCACATTATTCCAGCCCATTTGAGGAACTCTGATTTTTGAAACGTCGAATTTTACGACCTGCCCTTTAAGCCACCCTAAACAATCCGCATTTCCTTCTTCGCTATGTTCAAAAAGTATTTGCATACCTACGCAAATACCCAAAAACAAAATCTTCTTTTTAAGTACCGCGTTTTCCAATTCTTCTGTTAAATCCATTTCCCGCAGAGATTCCATCGTTGCTTTTGCGCTGCCTACGCCCGGCAGAATAATATGCGTAGCCCGCGCGATATCATGCGGGCTGCGGGCAAAAACCGCTTCATATCCAAGACGGTTGACAGCATGCAATACGCTTGGAGCGTTTCCGGCTTTATAGTCTATAATGCTTATCATAATTTTAACCTAAACATAATATAAATCATTGGACGAAAATTCAGGAGTACATGTATTGTTTATGCCTAATTTTTTAAGAACGCTCTCATCCGCTTTTGATATCATATGAGAGGAATGTGCCACGCATCCCTCTAAATCCTGAAGCTTTACAAGACATTTTTCAGCCAAAGGATTTGTCGCGGCGCATATACTCAAAGCGTTTAATACTTCCTCAAGGCTTAATAAAGGATTTTTGTCATGCAGGATTTTTTCTTTTAACATCAGCATTGGCTCCAAAACGGCAGGAGAAATAAGATGAATATCATCCGGAATACACGCTAATTTTTTAATACAGTTTAATATAAGGTTTGAAGGCGCGGCTGCAATATTGGTAGTTTTTCCCGTTATGACGCTTCCGTCGCGCAAAATCAAAGCCATAGCCGGACATTTACTTTGTTCGGATTTTTGTATCGCAGGCACGACCGCCAATCCATACTCGGGAGATATGCCGAGCCGCTTCATTATAATTTCTATTTTTTCAATCGCGCTGATTTCCACGCTTCCTTCTTTATAACAACAGTATGTTCTAAAATACCTTCTTACAATTTCCTGTTTAGCGGCTTCTTTTACCAAGTCATCGCAGATAATACAATATCCGGCCATGTTTACTCCCATGTCTGTAGGCGAATTATAAACATGTTTTCTTTCCATAATTTTTGTAAGTATGTTTTTTACAATAGGAAATACTTCAATGTCCCTGTTATAATTTACGGCTGTTTTACCGTATGTCTCCAAATGAAACGGGTCAATAGCGTTAACATCGTTCAAATCCGCGGTAGCCGCCTCATAGGCAAGATTTACCGGATGATTTAAAGGCAAATTCCACACAGGAAACGTCTCAAACTTAGCATAACCCGCTTTGATATTTTTTTTATGTTCGTGATATATCTGCGAAAGACAAGTCGCCATTTTTCCGCTTCCGGGTCCCGGCGCCGTAATTACCACAAGCGGTTTCGTTGTTTCAATATACGGATTAGCGCCGTAACCTTTATCGCTTACAATGGATTCAATATTTGTCGGATAACCCGCAATAGGTTTATGAATATATACTCTTTCGCCTCTGCGTTCAAGCTTGTTTTTAAACATATCGGCGGAAGGCTGATCTTTATACTGCGTAATAACAATGCTGCTTATATAAAGTCCCATTTTCCTGACATCGTCTATAAAACGCAAAACGTCCATATCGTAAGTGATCCCCAGATCGGCTCTTATTTTGTTTCTCTCTATATCGGCTGCGTTAATGCATATAATAATTTCGGTTTTTTCTTTCAATTTTTCTAAAAGTAAAATTTTGCCGTTCACGTTAAATCCGGGCAGCACTCTTGCCGCGTGATAATCGTCAAAAAGCTTACCGCCGAATTCCAGATACAATTTATGATTAAACTGCTCAACTCTTTTAAGTATCTGTTCCGTTTGCTTTTCTATATAAGCCGAATTGTCAAAACCGATTTTCATTTTTATTCCCACTCTATCGTAGCCGGCGGTTTCGGAGTTACGTCCAATACCACCCTGTTAACGCCTTTTACTTCGTCTGTTATGCGCTTTGCCGCCGCTTCAATCAATTCATACGGCAATCTTGCAGAACCCGCGGTCACAAAATCTTTGGTGGCTATTGCGCGCAATGCGATTGTCTCTTCATAACAGCGTTCATCATTTCGCACGCCGACGCTTTGAATGCCGGGCAAAATGGCGAAATACTGCTGTATTTCTTTTTGCAGTCCGGCTTTTTCTATTTCTTCGCGGAAAATAGCGTCTGCGTCGCGTAAAAGATCAAGTTTAGGTTTTGTCAGCTCGCCTAAGCAGCGCACTGCAAGCCCCGGCCCCGGAAAAGGCTGGCGATTTGCAAAAGCTTCCGGAAGTCCAAGCTTTCTGCCGCATTCGCGGACTTCTTCTTTATAAAGCAGTTTGATCGGTTCAATAACCGCTTCAAATTCTATGTTGAGCGGCATACCTCCGACATTGTGATGAGCTTTTACCTGTTTATGCCCGTCCGCGCCGCTTTCTATAATATCGGGATAAATCGTTCCCTGCACAAGACAGCCGACGCTCCCGAGCTTTTTTGCTTCCTCTTCAAAAACGCGGATAAATTCTTCGCCGATAATTTTACGTTTGAGTTCCGGTTCGGTTACGCCTTTAAGTTTTGCTAAGAATCGTTCCTCGGCGTCAACGCGGATCAAGTTTATCGCATACGTATCGCGAAACAGCGCAGTTACCTGATCCCCTTCGTTTTTACGCATAAGTCCCGTATCAACAAAAAGACAGGTAAGTTTATCTCCAACAGCACGATGAGCAAGCACTGCGCATACCGCGGAATCCACGCCGCCTGAAAGCGCGCACAATACGGGACGTCCGGCAGCTTCTTTAAAAATGTTTTCGCAAGACTCCTCAATAAACTGTTCGATACTTCCCTTAAGATTTGACATATCATATTCTCCTTTTTAACGACAGAGTGGAGAGTTGAAAGTGAAGAGTGAAGATACTATAACTACCATGGATTGCTTCGTCGGAGCTCCACTCCTCCTTGCAATGACAACGACAAACGCCTTTTGTCTTTGCTCAGCTTCTTAGCTTCCCAACTTCCGTTTTTGCCGTATCTCCACTCTTCACTCCCCACTCTTCACTCTTTTTTATCTCCTACCTGCCGTTCATGGTATTCCTGCAGCGAATAGATATCTGCATCAGGATTTTTTTTCTTTTCCGAAATCCCTTTTGCGGCGGCCAGCGCTGCCGTCAGCGTCGTAAGATACGGGATACTGTATTTAATGGCGGCTTTTCTGATATATGAATCGTCATAGTTGCTTTGTTTGCTGCTGCTTGGCGTGTTTACAATTACGTCCAGCTGATGATTTTTTATAGCGTCTTCAATATTCGGACGCCCCTCGTATATTTTGTTTATAATCTCGGCATTTATGCCTTTAGACGAAAGATAGCTTTGAGTCCCTCTTGTGGCGATTATTTTAAAACCGAGACTATCAAACTGTTTCGCAGCCTCTGCGGCTTTCTCCCTGTCTTGTTCTGCTACGGAAATCAACACCGAACCCGAAAGAGGCAAAATGGTTTTACCGGCTTCAAGCGCCTTATAAAACGCAAGCCCAAACGAATCCGCTAATCCTAAAACTTCGCCGGTAGATCTCATTTCAGGCCCTAAAACAGGATCAACTTCCGGGAACATATTAAACGGAAGCACAGCCTCTTTAACTCCGTAATATGCAACCTCAGGTTTACGCATAGCCGGCAAATCAACATTTTCTCCGGTATGCTCGGCCATAATCAGTTTAGTGGCAAGATTTGCCATATTAAAATTACATATTTTGGAAACAAGCGGTACGGTTCTTGAAGCGCGCGGGTTGGCTTCTAAAACGTATACCTTATCCTGGTGAATGGCATACTGTATATTCATAAGACCCGTAACTCCCAATTCTCCGGCGATTTTACAGGTATAATCGCGGATCGTTTCGGTTTGTTTTTCGGTAATATTAACGGTAGGAATCACGCACGCCGAATCTCCGGAATGAATTCCCGCGTATTCAATATGTTCCATGACCGCAGGCACAAAT
>WRNH01000075.1 GCA_009776745.1 Endomicrobiia bacterium
GTGTTTCGGCGGGGACAAAGTCCCTGCCGAAACCTATTTATATGTTTTGCCTTCGGCAAAACTCCTTATCTTCACTCTTCACTTTTCACTCTTCACTCTTTGTTATAATGAAGCTTCTTTTAAAGCATTCATAATCGCTTCGGCTTTTTGTCTGCATTCGTTAAACTCTTTTTCAGCAACGCTGTCGGCAACCACTCCTGCGCCTGACTGTATGTAAACTTTTCCCTTGTGCAGTTTTGCCATTCTTATTGCTATGCACGTGTCCATATTTCCGGTAAAATCTATATATCCGATTGCGCCGCCGTATGTTCCGCGTTTATGTCCTTCCATGTTATCGATTATTTCGCAGGATCTTTTTTTTGGCGCGCCGGAAAGCGTTCCTGCGGGAAGAATAGCTCCTAAAGCGTCCAATTGGTCATAACCGTTTTTAAGTTTTCCGGTAACCACGGAAGCTATGTGGCATACGTGCGAAAATTTTAAGATCTTCATATATTCGGACACTTTCACGCTTTCAAATTCGCTGATTTTTCCCAAATCGTTTCTGCTTAAGTCAACAAGCATATTATGTTCGGACAATTCTTTTTCGTCTTTCAATAAATCGGAAATAAGCTTATCGTCTTCCTGCGCATTTTTACCTCGTCTGCACGTGCCGGCCAAAGCGTAATTTGTAAGTTCCCCGTTTTTTAAAGTCACAAGCGTTTCCGGCGACGCTCCGGCTATTTCGCTGTCGCCGAAATTAAAATAAAACATGTACGGCGAAGGGTTTGTCGTTCTTAAAACTCTGTAAGTCTGCAGTAAACTTCCTTCAAAATCCGCTTCGGTCCTGTTTGAAATGACCGCCTGAAAAATATCGCCCTCCCTTATATGTTTTTTGATTTTTTCAACCATGTCCGTAAACTTTGTTTTATCGTGAAGCAGTTTAAAATCGGATTTAAGTTTTGATTTCAAATCTACTGCATTTGAACCGTTAAGGATAAGATTTTCTATATTTTTCAATTCGTCGATCGCTTTTGAATATTCCGTTTCAAAGTTTTCTACAGACACATTGACGATAATAAAAATCTTCTGCTTTAAATGGTCAAAAGCTATCGTCTTATCAAAAAGCATTAAATGAAAATCGTCAAAACCGGTATCATTTAAAGCATTCAGCTTCAAAGATTTTTCAATATACTTTACGTAATCGTATGAAAAATATCCGGCAAGCCCGCCAGTAAACGGAGGCATATATTCTATTCGTGGGCTTTTATATCTCATAAGAATACCTCTCAAAACGTCCGCAGGGTTTTCCGTTTTGATTTCTTCGCTTTTTCCGTTATTTATATATACTTTATTGTCATTACATCTTACCGTAAGTTTCGGGTCGTATCCGAGAAATGAATAGCGTCCCCAGCTTTCACCTCCGTCAACGCTTTCAAGAAGATAACACTTTTTGTTTTCTTTCATAAAAGTTTTAAGGATCCCGACGGATGTCGCTACGTCGGCAAAAATCTCCATTGACACCGGGATCACCGTAAAATCTTTAAAATACTTCTTTGCTTCTTCAATTTGCGGCCTTATCATTTTTTCCTCCCCTTTTTTAACGGCAGAGTGGAGAGTGAAGAGTGGAGAGTGAAGATACTGCAAACCGGAAGTTTGGCAACAGCCTTTGCCTTTGCCTTTGCCTTTGCCTTTGCTAAACTTCCAAGCTTCTAAGCTGCCGTATCTTCACTCTTCACTCTCCACTCTTCACTCTTTTTTTCGATGTATCTTCACTCTTTTTTAGTATCACAAAAAAAACGTCCGTCCAAAGCATAGAAAAACTATGCCAAGGACGGACGTTATATAATTGTCCGCGGTGCCACCTTGTTTTCCGGAAATATAAAAATTATATTAACCGGACACTTTGCAGAGTACTAAGACATTGTATGTCTAAGACATTATATGCCCGCCATACTCCTCACAATTAACGCCTGTGCAACGTCGCGGAATACTCAAAAGCTTTCGCTTTTTTTGACCGCGCCCTCTGTGGGCCAACCCGATGGTTTGCGTTGCGCGGGAATCTCAGCATCGCCCGCTCTCTGTAGCTGCACAACCACCGTCCTCCACATCAACGGTTTACAGAGATTATACTACAAAATAATTTAACCGATTGTCAAATCGCGCGCTGAAAATTCTTTTATTTTTCTTTCATGTTAGCAGCCGGAACTGCCGCATGCGAAAACAGGCTTCTAAAATTCCTGCCGGTAGGATTTTGGAAAACATAAAGATCAAACTCTTCCATTACCGACATAAGATGGTCAAAGATATCGGACTGATAATTTTCATAAGGAATCCACTGCGTGGCAGACGTAAAACAATATATTTCCAGAGGGATCCCTTCGGGACCGGGTTTGAGCTGGCGAACCATCCTTATAAATTTGTCGCTGATATAAGGACGGCTTTTTATATACGCTTCGCAATACGCGCGGAAAGTTCCGATATTCGTAAGATATCTGCCGTTATATAAATTTTCTTTTACGTCATGCATTCTGTTATATTCCATTATCTCGGATTCTTTTGCCGCGAGATAATCTTTTAAAAGCGCAAATTTTTTCAATTTTTTAAACATTGTCCCGTCAACGAATTTTATGCTCTGCATATCGATATTAATAGCCCTTTTTATTCTGCGGCCGCCAGCTTCTTCCATTCCTCTCCAGTTTATAAAAGGTTTTGAAATTAAATCATACGCAGGAATCATAACGATGGTTTTATCCCAATTTTGCACGGACACCGTCGTAAGGGATATATCGATAACGTCGCCGTCGGCATTATGCGACGGCATTTCTATCCAGTCGCCTATGCGAAGCATTTCATTCATGGCAAGCTGCCAGCTGGCGGTAAGTCCGAGGATCGTGTCTTTAAACACGATCATAAGCACAGACGCCATCAAACCCAGGGCGGAAATAAAATACGTAGGCCCTTTGCCTATAAGGAGCGCGAGTATTATGAGAATACCGAAAAAATTAACAAAAATTTTTATGAATTGTATAAGACCTTTTACCGGAATATTCGGGTCCTTGCTGAAAACAATCAGCACAATACTTAAAATCTTATTGATAATCAGAAGGATGCATATTTGAAAATAGACGGATACTATATTCTGCGCCGTAAAATGATATGCTTCATAAGATACCGGAAAGAAGAATTTTACCGCAAACTGCGCGATGAAACCCGCGGCAAGATAACCGAAAGCGGCTAAAAAATTTGTATCTTTTATTGCGCGGTACCACAACGTATTTTTAATATTAAAATATTTGCTGTGAAGGTATCTGTAGGATATTGTTTTAAACAAAAACGATATGAGATATAAAAAAACTATAAACAGCAGTATTGCGGATACGCCTGCAGCAGGCATTATATAATTTTCCGGCAGTTTCAAAATTTTAAATAATGTAATTATCGGTTCCATAGTTTATTATTGTATATAAATTCAAAACATATTGCATTGGATTTTTAAAAAATCATTGTTGATCTGGCTTTTTGTCGCCGGACATATCTGTTTTATACGTATCGTCTTCAAAAGGACACAGTCCGTCGATATGCAGGTGAGCTTCTTTGCCGTGATGATAATGATACTTTCCTAAACCGCTGACATTTTTGCTGTCTTTGTGCCCGCCGTTTGCATCGGTTTTTCCGGAATGAGCATAAGCAATTCCGAAAAACAAAAAAACATATACAAATAAAAATGCCGCTATATTTACGGATTTCATAATTTTCCCCTTCTGTTTAGATTTAAATACGCGCATAGCAGCTGTTTTTTATCTTTATCTTTGCCGTTAATAATACGTATGTTTCCGCGCATTGATCGATATTAAAATTCCTACGGCGCATATTGACGATAACATGGAAGATCCCCCGTAAGAAATAAGAAGAAGCGGCACGCCGGCAACCGGCATCATGCCCATAACCATGCTGATATTTATAACCGCGTAAAACGTAAACATTGCCGCTATGCCTATCGCCACATAAGACCCGTACCTGTCGCGCGCGTCCCTTGCGATAATAAATGCCCGCCAGATAAATATAAAATACAGAAGTATTGCGAGCTGCGAAAAAACCCATCCGCCTTCCTCGCCTATCACGGAAAAAATAAAATCGGTATGCTGTTCCGGTAAAAAACCAAGCTGCGTCTGAGTGCCTTTTAAGAAACCTTTGCCTAAAAATTTTCCGGATCCCACCGCTATTTTTGACTGAATAACATTATATCCGGCGCCGCGCGGATCGGTCTCCGGATACAAAAATACAACCATTCTTTTACGCTGGTAATCTTTCAGCGATTTTTCTACGGACATTGACGCCAGGCTTCCAAATAATATCGCGCATCCGAGAAGGACCGGATATATTACCGATATTCTTATTCTTAATTTCCACAAAAACCACCAGACAAAAAATATTAAACCGATCGCCGCGATTGCGATATACAGAATACCCATAGTGCTTGTCTGCAGAGAGTTTAGAAAAAAACCGATAACTGAACCCGATTCCAAAACAAACGGCTGAAGTTTTAAAAATTCGATGGAAAGAGGAATCCCGACGCTCAATCCGCCGAATATCGCTATGCATAAAAGATAAAACGGCTCTGCGCCCGCCGCGTACAAAAGCACGAGAGTGACAAGAAAATACGACAATGTCGAAGAAAAAGCCGGCTGCATCATTATAAGGACAAAATGTCCTATAAGTATTATAAAAGTTACGATAAGAGTTGACGGCCTTCTCGCGCCTTTCCAGTTTTTATCGAGAAAAGAAGCAATTACCAATATATACATTATTTTTGCTATTTCAACCGGCTGGAACGACGCAAAACCGAAATTGATCCACCTTTTAGCACCGTTTACAACCGTACCGAAGATCAAAACGGAAACCAGAATCAAAATAGATAAAATATAAATTTGTTTATCAAACTGTTTATAATATTGATAATTAAAATTGGCAAGCAAAAGCATAAGTATGAGCCCAAGACCGAAAGCTATAAGCTGCACGCTTATATATTTTGACGAAATACCGTAATTATAGCTTGCGGAATAAACGGCAAAACAGCCCAGCGTAACAAGCGCAAACAGAGAAATAACAAGCCAGATATCTATTCCGCTCGCAAATTTATATAAAAAACTTTTTTCCTTATCCATTTTTTCCTTTTGCGTTTTAAACTGCAGCTCTCCGGTTTAACTTTCCGGTTATTGATTAAAGTCTTTAACAATACGCTTCTATTTTTCCTCTTCTTCCTGCTCAATATCAAAATAGGCTTCATATATCTTTTTTGCTACCGGCACGGCATTAAGCCCGCCGCCGCCGCCGTTTTCAACTATTACCGCAACGGCTATTTCAGGATCATCGGCAGGCGCATAAGTTACAAACCATGCATGGTCTTCTCCCTGCGGATTTTGAGCCGTACCTGTTTTTCCTGCGACCTTGATGGTAACATTACCGGGTTTGCCGGCGATTTTAACGTCTTTAAGCTGGCTGCGTCTTCCTGTCCCGTTTTCAACCGTTTCCAAAAGCGATTTGTGAAGCAGTTCCCAAGTATTGTCCGAAAGGTCTATCGGCTCGTTTATCCTTATTATATGGTTATAGAGTTTTTTGCCTTTAACGTCCGTAATTTTATCGACAATAAAAGGTTTGTAATATATCCCTTTGTTTGCGACCGCGGCAGTCATATCCGCCATTTGCAGCGGAGTAACCCAGAGAGCGCCCTGCCCTATCGCAAGAATCACCGTGTCTCCCTGAAGCCACGACATTTTCATTTTTAGTTTTTTCCAGTCGGGATTCGGAATAAACCCTTTTTTCTCATTCGGCAAATCCACGCCGGTTTTTTCCCCAAGGTAAAATTTTTTGGCGTATTTTTCAAGGTTTTTCACGCCAAGCCGCAGCCCGAGCTGATAGAAATAAACATTACACGACTGAGCCATCGCCGAAATAAAATTCACCCGCCCGTGCCCCGTTTTAAGCCAACAGTTATATTTTCTGTCTCCGAGTTCGAAATTACCCTCGCAATATTCCGTTTCTCTGGTATTAATATCCAGAAGTTCCGCCGCTGCGGCAAAAGTTATAATTTTAAATATTGAGCCCGGGGGATATAAAGCCTGCAAAGCCCTATTAAAAAGCGGAAGATTTTTATCATTTAAAAATTTGTTAAAGTCTTTGCTGATAACTCTGTTTGTGTCAAAACCCGGACATGACACAAGCATTTTTATCGCGCCCGTTCTAATGTCTATCGCAACCGCCGCGCCTCTTCCCGTCGCGCTGTTTCTGAGCGCGTCGTACGCGGCAGCCTGAAGTTTCATATTGACGGTCGTGTATACGTTCGCGCCGATTTGCGGAGGAATATATTGGAAAGCTTTTGTCTGATAACCTTTAGCGTTTACTTCAATCTGCCATCCGCCATCCGTTCCCTGAAGGTATCTGTCATAAACCTGCTCGACTCCTCCCCTGCCCACATAATCGCCCATTTTATATCCGTATACGGAAAGATTTTCAATTTCGTCGGCTCTTATTTCTCCGGTATATCCCGTTATGTGGCATGTCGCTTCCGAAGCGAAATACACTCTTTTCGGCTCTTTTACTACGGATATTCCAGGCAGAAATATTTTTTTCTCCTGAATTTTAAACATTTCTTCAACAGTTAAATTGTCGGCAAGTTTTACGACCCTGCCGTAACGCCAGCCTTTGTCTATGGTAGGCTTAATATCTCTTTTTAAAATTTTATTAAGCTCTTCTATGGTTTCTTCCGAAGGCATTTTTTGCTGTTCAAACGGATAAAACAATGCCACATACGTAAAATCATTGCCGACCAGCATACTTCCGCTGTCCGAATAAATGATCCCGCGCGGCGCGCGCTCATGCGTATTATGCATTCTCTGCTGTTCTGAAATCCTTCTGTAGTTTCCGCCTTTAACTATCTGAAGGTAAAAAAGTCTGCAGGAAAGAAATATAAACAGAAACAGAAAAAACACAAGAATTATCTTGTGTTTCTCTAAAAATATTTCGTATGAAAGTTTAACTTCCCTCTGCCAAACCATTTAAAAAATCTCCAAAAGGCAATCACGAATTACGGGGACTTCGTCCCATTACGAATAGAGCCTGTCCCCGAGCGTCTAAATCGGGGAAACCAGCGACAAAAGGCTATTTAGTCTTTTATTCGCAATTGCCCGTTATATGTGTTTCCTTCCAAACTTCAATATCGCGTCCAAAAGATAAAAAGCAACGGGAGCGATCAAGACGGTGGCCGCGATCTTAAGAGATCCGCGCATCGTAATCATAAAAGGAGTATATCCTCCGGAACCTTCAGGAAGAATATAATAAATAAGGCTGAACCCTATCCAATAAATCATGCTGGATAAAAACACAACCACTATCTGAGTAAACGCCTGATCTTTATTGAAACTTTTATTCATCATGCCGGCAAAATATCCGATTATCGTAAACATGATCGCCCTGACTCCGAAAACATCCGTCGAGAACGCGTCCCATGTCAATCCGAGCATAAAACCCATCATTTCGCCGCTGAGCTTTCCTCTCGTAAGTCCGATGTACACTACGGCTATTAAAATAAAATTAGGAAATACGCCGCGGATATTTATGTATTGCCCGAAGAAAAACTGCAAAAGGCAGCATAAAGCGTAAAAAAGAATATAATAAATAAATCTTCTCAACTGTGGACCTCATCTTCCGGCACAAGAATTACCGCTTCAAAAAAAGCGTCGGAATTAAACATTATGTCGGCCGTAGCGGTTTTAAAATCCGGCGACGTTTGGTCAGACAAACTTCTTATAATCCCCAGAGACATCCCTTCCGGAAAAACAGAACTCAGCGGACTTGCAACAATTAAATCCCCTATTTCAACATTAGCGTAAAGAGGTATGTAGGTGATCTTTATGGAATTGTCGTTAGAGCCTTCGGCAAGGCAATCTATTTCCTTGCCTTTAATTCTGACGGGGATCGCAGATAAAATATTCGTTATTAATGCGACTTTCGCGGAAGTTTTATACGTTTCCGCAATGCGCCCGACGGCGTACAGTTCAATTCCGTCATTTCCCGAAATAACCACGGGCAATTCATTTCTTAAACCGTGTTCCAGTCCTTTATCAATAATAAACCATTGATACCATTCGTTAGGCTCTCTGACTGAAACGCGTGCAAAAACCGATTTTGTTTTTTTTATTTTAGGGATATTGAGAAGACGGCTTAAAGCGTCGTATTGTTCCGAAATTGCTTCATAATTACGGAGCTGGTCTATAAGTTCCTGATTTTTTTGCTTGTATAAAAAGTTTTCCTGGCTTACATACACTATTGATTTAATGTTATCGGCAAAGTTTCCTGCGGACTGAAATATCTGATTGGCTGCGTTTACATTGGGATAAACAGAGTAGTAAACAAAATTTTTGATCAATCTTACGGGAGGGGTAAGGTTTCCTGCAATAAAAATAAATCCTATTAAAAGAAGTATTACTAAAACAATATTTGCATATTTTGAATTTTGATTATCTTGCATTTTTTAACTTCAAAGCGGAAAGTGAAGAGTGAAAAGCGGAATTATTTTGTTTTCCTTTCCACTTTGCCTTTATCAGAAGTTTTTCTTCTTGGAATTTTTAATATTATCCAGTTCTTCCAAATACATGCCGGTGCCTCTTGCGACGCATGTTATAGGATCGTCCGCAAGATTTACGGGAAGCTCCGTTTCCTGAGCCAAAAGTTCGGGAAGCCCTTTTATAAGAGACCCGCCGCCGCTCATAATTATTCCGCGGTCAACCAAATCCGCCGCCAGTTCCGCGGGAGTTTCTTCAAGCGTGTTTTTTATGACTTCAATTATAGCTTTTACCGGATCCGATAATGCCGATCTGATTTCTTCCGACGTTATTTTAACGGTTTTAGGAAGCCCTGTTACCTGATCTCTTCCTTTAACGTCCATTGTCATTTCTTTTTCAAGCGGATAAACGGAACCTATCTTCATTTTTACTTCTTCAGCCGTATTATCGCCTATTATAAGATTATATTTTCTTCTGAAATACTGGACAATAGCTTCATCCATCTCATCGCCGGCAATGCCGAGAGATTTTGCGACAACCATACCGCCGAGCGATATGACCGCGACTTCAGTCGTTCCGCCGCCGATATCGACGATCATGCTTCCTTCCGGCTCCTGGATAGGAATTCCGGCGCCGATTGCGGCCGCCATAGGTTCATCAATAAGATAAACGTCTCTGGCCCCGGCCTGTTCCGCGGATTCTCTTACCGCGCGTCTTTCAACTTCGGTTATTCCGGAAGGCACGCCTATGACAACTCTCGGATGCAGCAAACTTCTTCTGTTGTGTACCTTCTTTATAAAATATCTGATCATCCTTTCCGTAGCTTCAAAGTCGGCGATAACGCCGTTGCGCAAAGGCCTTACGGCAATAATGTTCGCGGGAGTTTTCCCCAGCATTCTTTTCGCTTCAACGCCTATGGCAAGAACCTGTTTTGTATCTTTTTCCATAGCAACTACGGACGGCTCTCTAAGAACTATTTCCTGACCTTTCAAATAAACAAGAATGGAAGCCGTGCCCAGGTCTATACCCATATCGTTTGAAAATAAACTTAATAAATAGTTAAACACTCTTAACTCCGAATAAAGAGTGAAAAGTGAAAAGTGAAGATATTGAATTTCGGCGCCTGTCCCGTGCGAAGCCGCAGGATTGCCGAAATCTAAAATATGTTTTCGCGGAGTTTATCCCCGAATGCCTAAATCGCTGGCGAAAACACACTGTCTTCACTCTTAACTCTCAACTCTGTCTTTTTAAATGACCAATCTCACTATCGCCATTTCGGCGCTGTCTCCGCGTCTCGGACCGACTTTAAGGATCTGCGTATATCCGCCTTTTCTTCCTTTGTATCTCGGAACCAAAACTTCAAAAACTTTTTTCACTACTTCTTTATTGTTTATTTCACCGTTTACGGCTCTTATGGCGTTTAAATCGCCGGGTTTTGCTTTTGTGACAAGTTTTTCCGAATAGCTGACAAGCTCTTTTGCTTTCGGCAGCGTTGTCGTTATTTTTTCATGAAGAAACAATTCGGCCGCCAAATTGCGAAGCATGGCTTTTTTATGAGAACCTGTAACTCCGAGTTTGCTCCCGTTATGATTCTTTATCATTTCTTTGCTCCCTTCTTTATTTCCATGCCTAGCGATAATCCGAGTTCGGCAAGTTTTTCCTTAATTTCTTCAAGCGAGCGTTTGCCGAAATTATCGAAGTTCATCATTTCCTCTTCTTTAACTCCCACAAGTTCCCTCAATGTTTCGATCCCTGCGTTTTTCAGACTGTTTGAAGATCTCGTTGAAAGATCCATTATGCCGAGCGACTGATCCAAAAGATCGGACACTTTATCGTCTTCTTTATCGACTTCTTCTTCATCTTCAACGATCTCTTCCGGCACTACGCCCGTAAATATGTTTAAACTGTTCTTCAAAATCTTCGCGGACTCCGTCAGCGCATCTTTAGGCGCTACCGAACCGTCCGTCCATATTTCCAGAACAAGCCTGTCATAATTAAGAGTCTGCTCAACGCGCGTATTTTCAACCTCATAATTGACTTTCGTTATGGGAGAAAACAAAGAATCCAAAACTATGGTCCCGACGGAATATTTATGGTTTTTTATCTCGCCGGCAAGCACGTAGCCTTTTCCGGACATAATTTCCATTTCCATTTCAAGAGTCGTGCCGTTGTCGATATTGGCGATTTCCTGCTCGGGGTTCATTACTTCAACATTAGCGTTTTTTTCAATATCTTTCGCCGTAACCCTACCCGCTTTCTTTACTTTTAAATAGAGTCTTTCGGATGTTTCCGAGTGAAGTTTCACTCTTATCTTTTTAAGATTCAAAATTATCTGAGCGACATCTTCTTTAACGCCTTTCAAAACGGCGAACTCGTGTAAAGCTCCGGTAATTTTGACCGAAGTGATCGCGGCGCCTTCAAGGCTTGAAAGAAGAATTCTGCGCAATGAATTTCCGATCGTGTGGCCGTAACCGCGTTCAAAAGGTTCGGCGGTAAAGCGTCCGTAATATGCGGTCGCCGTTTTTTCATCCATCGTAAGTTTACGTAATTTTTCTAAATCTGGCATTTTCATGCTGTATAACCTCATTTTTTTAATGAATAATTAATAAAGAATAAAAAACCAAGGATGCGTCATTTATTATTACTCATTATTATTTATTCTTTCTTATTTAGAATAATATTCCACAATAAGCTGGCTGTCTATCGGATGAGACGTTTCGCCAGGAAGCGGTTCGCTTACCACGGTCCCTGCAACTTTAGTCTTATCAAAACTGAGCCATGCCGGAACATTGGACACCGTTTTTTCAAGTATTTTTTTCAAAACCGGAGTTTCTTTATACTTTTCGGGAACAGTAATCGTATCGCCTGCTTTTACCTGATAACGCGGAACGTCGATTTTTTTGCCGTTCACAATCACATTGCCGTGGCTTACTATTTGCCTTGCCTGTTTTTTTGAAGCCGCAAGCCCCATC
>WRNH01000076.1 GCA_009776745.1 Endomicrobiia bacterium
AAAACGGGAATCCATTTTTGTCGTTATCGTCGGACACATTTAAAAGCAGCATGGATACCCGTTTTCACGGGTATGACAAAATTGGGTTTTTAGAGAAACCCTTACTTATTACTTGTTACCTGTTATTTGCCGTTCCTTATCTCACAAACGCTACGGATCCGCTTATAATCTTGCCGTTTACTTTTATCTGATAAATATACGAACCGGACTCGGCATAACTGCCGTCGGTCTTCCTGCCGTCCCATTCAAACGGCGACGCTGTCAGCTTCCTCACCTGGCGTCCGTTAATGTCGTATATTGTCACGGAGTCTCCGGCCTGCAGATTTCTAAACTGCAGTTTTTCTCCGAGTTTAAATACTCTGTATTCCGGCCTGTAATCATTATCGGTCAGCTTTGTCTTCTCGAATATGCCGTAATAGCCCAGCTTATTATTTGTAAGCGCGACATTTACGGTCACGGTGCGCATATTTACGTCATTGGTAAAATTGACTTTTTCCCACGACGTGCCGTTAAGCCATCTGACTTCTATATCGTTCACATTTATATCGCCGTAATACACGGCAGGATCTCCGTAATACAAAGTTATCGAAGGCATAAGCGCCTGATTGGTGACAATTAAATCGGCAGGGGTAAACTCGTATGTAATTATGGGGCGTAAATTTCCTAAATAGGGCAGCGATTCGCTTGTATACAGCTCTTTTATCCTGAAATTAGAGCCGGAAAGCAAAGCGCCGGAAGCAAAAATCTCAATAGTATTTCCTTTTGTCTGGTCTCCGCTTTGGAGGGTAAAGACTCCTCCGGCTGTATCAATGTACTGCGATTTCATCTGCTTCAGATTAGCTTCTATGTAAGAATTATCTCTGGGGTATTTTCCTTCCCCGCCGTCGCTTGCGTCCGCAATTATATTATAGTAGATATATTCCGTGCTTTTGCCTATAATGATGGGTTCCGTCACAAAACTATATAACCTTTCCGATAGTTGAGTATAAGTGATGCTTGAAGTTTTAACGACCGTATCGTCATCGGTGTAATATTGTAAAAACATAGTGTTCATTGTCGCGACAGGGCCTTGCAAAATAACGGTTCCGGTAGCGACAAGCGTGCGCATATTCACGGAAACTCTTTCAATAGGCATATGATCTATCACAATATTACTCTTTTCAATCGAATGCGCAAAACTTATTTCAACGCTGTATGTTCTTTTCGGGGTAACGGAATTTATAATATCGGCATATGATACGGATATGCCCGTAAATATAAATAAACCTATTAGAATGGTGAATACTAATTTTTTATTCATAAAATAGTTCTATTACTATTGCCTCATTTCTATAAACATATCCTCTTTGCGCGGAAAAAGAATCGCAGGAAAAATAAAGATAGATTTTTCTGTCTTCCGCCAATTGTACGTCGTAACCGGCTTCACCGAAATCATTGTAAAGCGCATATTTATATCCTCTTTTATCACATAACAGTATGACATCCGAACGGTCATAATAAAAAGAACCCGCGGTACGGTCTCTCATCGGAGACCATGCGCCTTCCCACGTCATTATTTGCTCTGCCGGATCGGAAGGTTCCGGCAGGGAGAAAAGCTTATTTGCCGCTCTCCACTGCATAGGAACATACACATTATTTCTTCCGTTTCCGACCAAACCCGAAACGGTATCGGTCGTCATTTCGCCGGTATAAGTAAAAGAAGACAGCGCAGCGCTCGCGATATCATTGTCCGTATACATCTGCAATCCCCAGCTAAAAGCAGAATCGTCTCCGGGAAACCAATCGGACAGCTGCAGTTCAATATACTGGTCTGACACGACGGCTTTTGTAGAGCCTTTGATCACTTTTTCGCTATCCCACGTAATTTTTCCGTCAATACCGGCCTCGCTGTTATCCGTTCTGTTTTTTAATTTCAAATTTACGTTTGCGGCGGCCGGCGTTTTCGCGTCCGCTCTTTTCCAAACGATATGATCCACGTCGACCTCGGCGCCGTTATTATTTAATCTGAACAATCCCGACGTGGATTCCAGCAGCACGGCATTGGTCAGCTGGGAAAGGCCTTTAGCGGAATCGGCATTTAAGCTTATTTCCACTTTCTTCCACCTTCCCGATGTTCCCGTTATGCCCAAAGAAGACAGCGTTCTTACTATGTCTGATCCGCCGAATTTAATTCCGACTTCGGCAGCTCCGATATTTGCGCCTCTTACATAAAACTCAAGAGTGCCGTTAAAATACTCCGACATTGATCGGGGCTTTTCAATGTCTGCGCCTCCGCTTGCCGTTGTAAAAAGTATCCCCCATCCGCCTGCTCCGGATGAAATATAATAATTATATCCTTCAAAAGCCAAAGTCGTAGCAGACGATTCACGTACGCCCGCTCCTCCCCAAAACCACATATTCACATTATCCACGCTGTTTGGAGTGCTAAACTCAGCTCCTCCTTTTATCAGCCAGTCGGAATAAACTTTGTATACCGTGTCTGCCTTATTTCCGTGAGGCTCGCTCGGCGTTTTTCTCCAGACCACGTGGTCTATATTAATAACATCATTATTATTAAGACCCATTAGAAACAAATACCGCGTATTTGCCAAATCGGCAGACGATACCTGCAAACTATTATCCGACATACTTGAATCAAGCTTTAAAACAACTCTCTGCCACTGGCCGTTTGCCGTATATCCCAAATCGGCAAGACTTTTAGTTTTCTCCGTTACTCCGCCGTTATTATGCTGTATTCCTAACGTAATAGTTGAATAATTTGACGCGGCAGTAGATACTCTTACATACAACTCCAGCGTTCCGCCGTAATATGCGCTCATATCTCTGGACATAATTGTATTATTGGCGCTTGAAAAACAAATTCCCCAAAAGCCTGAAGCCGGATTCTGATTGCTGATATAACTATTACCTTCGTAACCCGTAGTGGTTGACGGTGAAATAGTATAGTATGAATTAACGCTCCAATTTAAACGAGCTCTCTCTCCATATGTAAAAACTGTTCCGTTTATATTATTATAGGAATTCCATGGGTCAGTTACTAACACCCCTTCATAAGTCTCCGAATAAACCCCGTATATGTCATTGCCGATATTTGAAGGCATGGGCACGACTACTCCGTTTTTCCTCCAAACGACCTGATCAATGTCCAAAGTGCCGGTAAGATTATCGGTTGCAATCAAAAACGGATTTTTAACGGCATACAAATTAGCTCCCAATGCCGTCAAAGAACTTATGTTTACCGTTATTTTTTGCCATTTGCCGTCGGCTGTCAAACCTAAAGACGACAATGATACGGTTTTATCGCCGCCGCTGTCGGTCAAGCCTACTGCCGCATTAAGCATGCTTGAGTCCTGAGTTCTTGCCCAAAACTCTATTGCTCCGCCGGTGTAAACCGACATGTCGCGCATTGTATCATTAGTATTCATATCGGCATTTGCACCGTCTTTAAACGTTACGCAAAAGACTGACCAGCCTCCGCCGCCGTATGCCGTAAGCCTCCCGAAATACGATCCGTCTTTTGACGATGAATTGTCCGACATATATGTTACGTTTACAAAATCAGGCACCCCGTCCCAATTGCCGCCGTTAGCGCCGTTCCATTGTCCGTATATCGCATTATCCCAGGAATTCACATTTACCCAACTGTTCGAGCCCACTACGACGTGGGAACTTGAATAAACTTCCGAATACATCCCGTAAATATCCGCCCCGAAACCATCGCCAGGCTCGGGCGCAGACTCCACGTAATTTGCTTTTTTCCAAACTATATTATCAACGTCAACTGCGACTCCGTTATTATTCATAAAAAACAAAATTTCCGTAGTTTCAAGCATTATTGCCCGCGTGAGATTAGAAAAACCCGCGGCATTAAGAGGTATTGAAACTTTTTCCCAATTACCGGTTCCGCTGCCGGACAAATTTACCGTCCGGTTTGCCCCGTCGCATTTCATACCGACTTCAACGCCGCTTAAATTCGCGCCTGAGGCGGCTCTTACGTAAAACTCCAATGTACCGTTATAAAATTCCGACATTGAACGGACCATACTTTGCGTAGAAGTTTCAAGGAAAAATATTCCCCAGCCGCCTGTCGTCGGGGACTTGTAATAATTGCTTCCTTCAAACGCNGTNCCGTCAACGGTATTTACCGGCGCATTGCCCGTTCCGCCCCAATCCCAGGTGCTGACATAATCAAGGCCCGGCGTTCCAAACATTGCTCCTGTCCCTAAAAGAGTGTCCGAATATGCGCCGTATATCGTGCCGGCCTTATTCCCGTGAGGCGCTGAAACGGCATTTGAACTTTTCCATACAACATGGTCTATATCGATAGCATTATAGCCGCTGTGTGTCTCAACAAGCAGCAAATACTGCGTACTTATCAAGTTAGCGGACGTCAAACCTCCCAAACTTGTATCCAATGGGATCGTGACCCGCTGCCATTGTCCGCTTGCCTGATAACCCAAATCGGAAAGACTTCTAAACTTTTGTCCCGCTGCCTGTATCCCTATGCGGATATTGGAATAATTTACCGAGGCCGTTGATACTCTTATGTACATTTCTATTGCGCCGTTATAATATGCGCTCATATCCTGGTTGAGCACAGCATTATTAGTGCTTGAAAAATGAATTCCCCAGTTACCGGCGCCATTATTATTGCTTTCAGACCTGAGGTATACATTTCCTTCGTAAGACGCAGTGCTTGACATAATAGTAGAACCTGCCTGCCAGCCCGCGCGAAAAACTCTGTCCTCATTCACGGCGGTAAGCGATGCGCCGCTTATCGCCTCGGAATAAACGCCGTACTCGTCTTTACCTATATTTGCCGGCGGAACTGTAAATTTGTTCCATACGATATTGTCTATCTCGACAGCGTCGAAACTGTTGCCTACCATGTAGAATAAAAACTGTGTGCCGGCCAAAGCCGCGGCAGAATTTAATCCGGGAAGCCCCGAAGAATTTAAAGGGATCGTCACTTTTTCCCATGCTCCGCTTGCAGTATAAGCTAAATTTGAAAGCGTTTCCGTATATGTGCCTGCCGCCGTAATTATGCCTACTTCAATACTGCCGTATGTTGCGGAACTGCCCGGTATTTTTATATGAGCTTCAAGGGTGCCGTTATAATATTGAGACATGTCTTGAGAAACGTTAGTATTGCCTGTATCTACAAAACGAAAACCAAATGATCCCAATGACGGATCCGTTTTCAAATACTCGACGCCTTCATGGGCGGTATTGTCCGCATGATCGGACACGCTGCCAAAATCTATCCGCTGGATCCTGTTGGCATTAGTCGCGTTTCCCGAGGCGCCGGGAATATTTTCAGAATAAACCGAGTACTGATCGTCTCCTATAGCTGCCGCCGTATTCGGACTTTGTTTCCAGATGACCTGGCCTATATCTATGTCGGGATTCGCACCGTGGTCTATAAAAAAAAGATAACTTACTCCTGCCTGCATATTGGCAAAGGTTACGACGGCATTAAGGGTTGTATTCAAATCGATAACGGCTTTTTGCCAATTACCGTTAGCTGTAGTAATTCCGGCAGACGATAAAGTTTTTAAACAGTTGACGCCATTTACAATAATGCCGATTTGTATATTGCCGATATTAACGCCGTTTGCGCCTCTTACGTAAACCTCAAGGGTCCCGTTATAATAAAACGACATATCCTGAGGCGCGTCAAAAGTTATAACCCATGCCGCTCCCGACGGGGAATGTACGCATGCCGCGCCGTCTAAGGGGTTAACGTAATTGGTACTGATTGCATACTGAGGTCCCCATTGCTGATTCCAATCCTGTAGAGTAACTTTGTCGACAGTACTTCCGCTATATTCGGCGCCCGGAAAAATTTCGCCGTACACCCCATAGACATAATTACCTATAGTGCCCGCACAGGCAATACCGGCAAAGAAAATAAATATGGGTGATATCAGAAGTTTTTTTACCATTATAATTTTGTTAAATGCCCTTTTTTCAGCTTAAACCTCTTTATATATAAACCGTTTTTATTTTTAATTTAAATTTTATGTCATTGATATCAAATATCAATCGACAATGCTTCCGTCTTTTAAAACTCTAAACTCTATGCTTTTAGTCGAGGGAGCAATACGATGATTGTAACCGACAGGCACTATTGAAGCCTCCGCTCTATATTTCCCGGGTTGCAAATGACTTGGAAATTGAATACTGAACTCATTGCTTACCGATTCCGGAAAAACCGAAGAACCTTCGTATAATTTAATGGAATCTATCATGGTCTTTCCTCTGTATATATTCACCGCGCCTATGGGATGTATAAGCACATTGCCGCTGTTTCTTATCGTAATGCTTAATCTTCTTTCTTCAGTTTTTTTATGAACTATCAGAGAATCCACGCTGCATGCTATTCTTTCGGTGCCGCGGATTATAACGTGCATGGGCACCGTTACCAGAACATTAACGCTCGGGCTGTTCGGAGGGTTTACTTTAAATTTAATTTTCGCGACCGTAGATCCCTGCATCTTTTCATTAGCGGTAATCGTGTACAGCACAAGTCTTGTCTCGCCTTTTTTGATCGTAACTCTTGAAGGCATTATTTTCAGCCATGAATCTACTGGAATATCAAAATTGCTTTTATACGACCAGTCTTTGCTCACTTCCGCGGAAACTTCCAAAGTTACGTCGCCGTCATAATTATTCGTGACCGAATAAGAAGCTTTTATCGGAACATTCGGATTTACGCTGGTTTCAATACGCTGCGGCGTTACGAGTAAACTGGCATAAGAAAACGAAACATGAAAAAAAACAACAAACAACGATAAAAGTAACTTTTTCATTGGATATATCTCTTTTTTAGGATAAGGATAGGGGCTTTTCGGCCCCTATCCTTAAAATTTTACTTCTTACGGCGTTACTATAAGTTCTACTGTCAAAGCATCGGTACCGTATGAATATCCCATTCTTGCTGTCCTAAAGTTGGACGCGAAGAACATATACCAATCTTCAACACCTGAATTAGCATAATAGTCCCACTCTTTCATACCGCCTGTTTTAGATAACACAGCATAGTCCAACGGATCAAAACCAGTACTCGATTTATCCGTTACAAAGAACATATTGCCGCCGGACTGTTCCAATGTAGTGGACGGATCCGTGTTATTGCTGAAATTCGCATTCATAACGTTAAAAGTACCGTTATCAATCGAATCTTGCGTGTGCAGTCTGAAGCTCAAAGGCAAAGTTGAATTTCCGGAAGACGTATTCTGTCCTGCTCCGTCTTTTTCAACTAAAGCATTAAGACTATCAGCAGAACCATCTTCATAAATCGCTGCGGTTGACACTATAACATACTTGTAAGGATCCGTGATGCTGCTTGGAGGGTTTACGTTGTCGGTATAAAACAATACCGTCGTGTTTGCCGTATAAGCTTGGTTGGCTATCTTAGCATATACGAATGAAGGTCTGAATGTATCTGAACCTGCAACTACGTTCACTACATTCTGCCAGTCAATTTTCGGCGCTGCCACGTCGCCGGGTGCAGGCTTATTCCCAGCCATTCTCAGCAATTCAAAACCGAAACTTGCATCACCGGTCTGAATGAAAGACCATTCGGCTTGGAAAAATCCTTTTCCGTTGCCGGTCGTGTCCGTCGTAATGGTTATTGCCATTGCAGACGTTGCTGCCGTTGCTACAAATACTGCCGCTACTAAAAAACCCAATAATTTACGCATTTACTTCCCCCTTTTTGTGTTTTCGGCGCTTTGCGCCGTTTTTTAACTGCTTTACTGCACGACAAAACAGCTTCTTACTCCTTTTTTTCGACCTTTAAATTCCTCCTATAATTTGGTACAAAACGTACCGTTTTGAACTGCTTTTGTAACTTTTGCAAAAAACAACCGGTTTACTCCTTTTTTCGACCTTTACCTGCCCTTATATGTTATTAAATATATTATTTAAAATCAAATAAAAACTTGTGAAATTTATGAAAACTTATATATATATTTATTTATAATATAATAAATATAAAAGTATAACCGTTTTTACAAACAGTTGCGATAGAATTTTTTGCTGAAAAGGAGGTAAATGCGCGCGCCATCATTTACTGCGGCAAATCGTATCATTTTTGAAACGATAACGATTAAACCAAAGCATGGCGGCAGAATAAGCAGCTGACAAATCTTGCCCGCTGATAGGGTGTGTGGACACAACCTAGGGATACTGTCTGCATCCGGTCAAAGGATTATTTTTTATTTGAACAGCTTGTAGTTTACGTTCTTTTTATCGAAACCCAAAGGGTCAAAAGCGGACAGCGCGATTATGTGCCATCCGGTCGAAGACGCGGATGAAACCCACTGCCCTTTTCTTCCTCGGGGAATTTCCCACTCCCAGCGGAAAGTCGTATATATTTGCTTGTCTGAGGGTTTTTTTGTCGTATACGGAAGAGAGCCGTCTATAAGTTCTCCGGACGCGGAAGCTTTCGCCATTTCATTCAAAAAGAATTTTGCTTTCTGTTTAAAGTAATCGGCCTTTTTCGTATCGCCCCTGCTTTCCGCGTATTTTGCCATCGTCTGCATGGCCACAATATGAAAACCGGTCCCTTCAAACCAAACCATTTTATAATTTTTCTGTCTGCCTTTATGATTGGTAAAATCGTAACCTTGTATTTTAATTCCGTCGGCGCCCATTTTATCTTCGACCTTATAATGTTCGTCGGCAAACTGCATAAGATGATAAGGATCCGCCCCTATTTCAAAAAGACGCTGCGGAGTCAAAGCGGGAATCGTCCAGGAAACCGTATCCAGCGCGTCGGTATAATCTACGCCTTTTTCATTGTAGCCCATGTTAAAAGTTTTTTTATTTTTATCGTAAACAACCAGCATCAGCCATTGCTCAATAGAAAATATTTCTTTGTTTATGTCCTGCAAAGTATAATTTTTCTTTGCAAAAATATTTTTTATTTCGGGATTATCCAATTCATACAACTCTTTCACCATCTTCAAAAGAGCATAATGATCCACAATATTTTCCGTCGAGAAAACTTTTGACCAGTCCGGACCCCATCCGTATCCCATGGAAACCCCGCCGCGCTGCCCGTTTGAAAACTTATAATGTTCAACCCGCTCCGTCCACTTGCAAATATCAATTACGAAAGGAAGGAGATCGAGTTTTCCCGTCAATGCCGTATATTGAGCCGCGGCAACCGCGACCCATATCGTCGGGCCGACGTGCATTCTGTCGCCGTCTATGCCTATGGAAAGACCCCATTTTGTGGCTGCTTTATCTGTTTTATAACTGTTAAAAAGCCCGTAGATCTCATTTTTGATGCAGTAGAATTCTCTTTGATATATTTTAAGAATGTCCGCGGCTTTTTTCGGCTGATCGCATACAAGGTAAGACAAAGCGGCTATGGCTCCGTCGTAAGTAAAAGACATCGCGTCTAAGGCTCCGTATTTGCCGAGGATAAAAGCGCGCGTAAACATATCGAAGGAATAAACCGACGTCCCTCTGAAGCTTTCCACAAGCCCGTTAACGCCGGAAGTCTGCCTGTCAAAAAACTTTACGGCATCCACTTGGTTTTTATAATAAGATTTTTTCGCGCCTTCGGAAAGAAACTGTTCGCGGTACTTTTTATTTACGACATCTCCCGCATAAGCGGACGAAGTTATAAACAAAAATAAAAATATCCGTAAGATTATTTTGAAGTAAAATCCCATACCGTATCCCATATGATTATTTTCGTCAGCAGCATTGCCGGCAAACGCATGAAAGCGCTTCGCCGCTTCCGTGTATTTGCGCGTCTTTTTCATCGTCTTGTCATTAAGCCCCAGCGTGTGCGGACACACCCTAAGGCGCTTAAAGATTTTAAAAAAATCCGGCATATAACAACAGCTGCGACGACAAATTTCCGCTTTCTTCATGCGTTTGCCGCGTGAAAATATTACTGCCGAATTGAATTAAAATTATACCATGAAAAAATAAAAACCGCAAAGGAAAAAAATTACAAAAAATTTACAAATATTTCACAAACAAAATCATAACCGCCGGCAGGCCGGAAGTTATGATTTAAAACACATGCTGAAATTATGCATTTTTAAGGAAATCTGAATGTCAGGCTAAGGAAGTGAGAGCCTGTTGTTTCTTGAATTTTAAGAGGCAGACCGAAAGCGTAATCTATTGAAAGTCTGGACCGGTTTCCAAAATCAAATCCGTAACCGGTGCCGAAATTAATCTGTTCTTCCCATCCTCCGGCTCTTAAAGCAAGGTTTCCTTCTATTATTTTGCTCTCAATACCGAATATCAAATGATTGTCGCCTTCTCTCATTTCATAGTCTACGGCCGCCGTAAAACGCGGAATTCCGATCAAAGGCAGCTCTTCGCTGTAATATGCAATGCCTACGACATTTGTCTGTTTTATCTCGTCTTTCTGTTTAAAACCGATATCGGGTCTGTTAAAATATCTTCCGCTGTAGCCGATCGAAATACCGTATTTAAAACTTGCAAGCAAACCTATGTCAAAAGCAAAAGCTTCTTTGGATAGATCCGAGCCGTTATATCTTGCTTCATGCCTGAGATATCTGAAATTTAAACCTGCCAAAAGGTTCACCCAGTCAAAATCCAAAATATCATCAAGCGTTCTTGCATAACCCAAAGATACGGAATCTTCCCGTCTTAAACCAGCATCGCCGAAATACGACCAATTTATCGAAAAAGTTCCTATTTTTTCGCTTACGGGATAAGCGAAACCTAAATAATCCGTGCTCATATCAAGACCGTCAAGCCCTGAAAACAGTTTTGCCGACATGAACATAATTTCGGCTTTTTCCATATCCGCCATACCCGATATATTGTATATCGGAGCCTCAACGTCATCCGCTACCGCGGTAAACGCGCCGCCCATACCCAAAGCGCGCACGCCCCAGTATGAAGTGTCAAACAAAGCAAACGCCTGAGTTGTGCATACGCTTAATAATAATGCTAAAGCCAATATTTTTTTCATTTTTTTTACGCTCATCTGCTTTTTTTAGGCTGCGGTAAAAACGCCGCAGTAAAGCCTTGATTCCATAAGATATTTAAGACTTTAAACCTTAAAGTCTGCCGCCGCCGACTTTCGTAATTGGGTTTCTCTAAAAACCTGTATTTTCAGTGTCGTCATTGCGGCCCCCGAGCCGCAATCTCGTCGTGAACCATAGACTGCGGGTCAAGCCCGCAATGACAAAGGCTGGGTTTTTAGAGAGACCCAATTGCCTTTCCGTCTATCTTATAAACGCTATAGAACCGCTTACGATTTTGCCGTTAACTTTGATCTGATATATATAAGAGCCCGATTCAACGTATCCGCCGCTGTCAGACCTGCCGTTCCATATAATTCTGCCGCTTGCGTCAGGCCGTGAAAGCGTCATGACCTTTTTTCCTCTCAGGTTGTAT
>WRNH01000077.1 GCA_009776745.1 Endomicrobiia bacterium
TTGACCACTAACAGACGAGTGGTCAATTGCCCCGTCCCCATGACCACTGCTTACTTGTCCGGGTTCAAACGGGTCTATCATTTTATTTTCAAGAGCGTTTTTTATTATCCATTTATCGTTTTTTACCATTATTTTACCTTATCTTTCCTGATTGCCGCGTCAGAAAACTCCGTTTTCTTCCTCGCAACAAAAACGCTTTGTCGTACCTGTTACCTTTTACCTATTATCACCAGCACTTCGAATATCCGCAATCTCTGCAAACCACACACCCTTCGGCGAATGTTAGCATCTCGCCGCATTCGGGGCATTGGGGGCATGAACCGGAAAGATTATTTCTTGGGTCCGTTGAATATCCGCCTGAAGCGGCTGCCGCTTCCTGAGGTATTTCCGCATAAGGTTCCGAGCGGGAAACAACTTCCTGAGCAAAAAGCGCGGGCGCCGCTTTTTCTTTCGCATATGCTTCCAAAGCTTTTGCGACTGCGTCAGCGCATGAAAGTATGGCTCCGCCTTCCGCTAAAGTAGGCGAAGGGCATCTTATTCCTTTTAACTGATTTATAATTTCCTGCTGGTCTATACCGGAACGCAAAGAAAGCGATATCAAACGGGCAATCGCTTCAGACTGGGAAGAAGTACATCCGCCGGACTTGCCCAACTGCGTAAAAAGTTCGCATGCTCCTCTGTCATCTTCATTTATCGTCACATACATTTTTCCGCAGCCCGTGTGCATAAGGAATGTAAAACCTGCCGTCTTTTTCGGTCTGGTCCTTGGTTTTTTCTCCTGCACTGTTTCGGCGGCTGCCGTGCCTTCTTTTTTGTTTGCAAGATTTAAAACCTGCACGTCGCGGCTGCCGTCTCTGTAAACGGTCACGCCTTTGCAGCCCATTTTATATGAAAGTATGTACACTTTTTTTACGTCTTCTTTCGTCGCCGCATTTGGAAAATTTACGGTTTTTGAAACCGCATTATCGGTAAATTTCTGGAAAGCCGCCTGCATTCTTATGTGGTCTTCCGGCGTAATATCCTGAGCGGTAACAAAAACTTTTTTTATTTTTTCCGGTATTTCTTTTATGCCGTGAACGCTTCCTTTTTCGGCTATTGCGTCCATAAGCTCGTCGGAATAGAAACCGTTTTCTTTGGCTATCTTTTCAAAATAAGGATTCACCTCGTACATTTCCTCATTGTCAAGGCACTGCGCTCTTTTGTAAACCAAAGCGAAAATCGGTTCAATGCCGCCTGAAGCGGATGCTATTATGCCGATCGTTCCGGTCGGGGCAATAGTCGTTGTCGTCGCATTTCTTATGGGATTTCCTTTTCCGTAAACGCTTTGCTTAAAATTCGGGAAAGCACCTCTCTTTAAAGCAAGTTCTTCCGACGCTTCGTGTGATTTTGTCTGAATAAAACCCATAACTTTTTCGGCAAGCATAAGCGAATCGTGCGAACCGTAAGGAATCCCCAAATACAAAAGCATATCTGCCCAGCCCATTATTCCCAGACCGATCTTTCTGTTGGAACGGGTAGTTTCGCCTATTTTTTGTACCGGATAATTGTTCATATCTATAACATTGTCGAGAAAATGAACGGCTGTCTTAATGATATTTTCGAGTTTTTCCCAGTTAACGTCATTATTTTTTATAAAATGTCCGAGATTTATCGAACCCAGATTGCACGATTCATAAGGCAAAAGCGGCTGCTCTCCGCAGGGGTTTGTAGATTCTATCAAGCCGGCCTTAGGCGTAGGATTTGCGTCGTTCATCCTGTCGATAAAAACTATGCCCGGCTCGCCGTTTTTCCACGCAGCGTCGACGATTTTCGTAAAAACGTCTTTGGCTTTAAGCTTTCCGGCAATTTCTTTTGTGCGCGGATTATAAAGATTATATTCTTCGTCGTCTTCAAGAGCGTCCATAAACTCTTTTGTTACGGCTACGGAAATATTGAAATTGTTTAAACTGTCATTTTTATCTTTGCATGTTATGAAATCCAAAATGTCCGGATGATCGACTCTGAGCATACCCATATTCGCGCCGCGTCTTGTTCCGCCCTGCTTTATCGCTTCGGTCGCCGCATTAAAAACCTGCATGAACGATACCGGACCTGACGAAACTCCGCTTGTAGTCTGCACGGAATCCATTTTCGGACGAAGCCTTGAAAATGAAAAGCCCGTTCCGCCTCCGGATTTATGTATCAAAGCCGTATTTTTAAGAGTTTCAAAAATCGAATCCATCGAATCTTCTATGGGCAAAACAAAACAAGCCGAAAGCTGCTGAAGCTGCCTTCCGGCATTCATTAATGTAGGGGAGTTCGGCAAAAAGTCTAAAGAAGACATTGCAAGGTAAAATTCTTTTGTCAAAGATTCGACATCGGCGTCTTTATCATATATTTTATCGGCCTGGGCTATGTTTTCGGCAACCCTGTAAAACAGTTCTTCGGGCTTTTCAAGGATATTGCCTTTTTCATCTTTCCTCAGATACCTTTTCTGAAGAACCGTTAAAGAATTTTTTTCAAGTTTTGCGCTGTTTTTGGAAATAAGCTCTTCTTTAGTGTTTTTTGTCATTTTTACTACCCCCCTATAACGACAATTAAAAATTACAAATTACGAATTACGAATCAACGGCTTTTAACGACAATTAAAAATTACAAATTACGAATTACGAATCAACGGCTTTTAACGGCAATTAAAAATTACAAATTACGAATTACGAATCAACGGCTTTTAACGGCAATTACAAATTACAAATTACGAATTACGAATTACAAATCAACGGCTTTTAACGGCAATTAAAAATTACAAATTATGAATTACGAATCAACGGCTTTTAACGGCAATTACGGATTGCGGATCGACGGCTTTTAACAGAAATAAAAAATGAAAAATTATTGAACTCGCATTGCGAGTACCGGCATTTTTCATTTTTAATTTTTAGCCTTTAACTGCCTTTTTGTATGTTCTTTTTTCAATTTTTTAAGTTCTTCCATGAATGTGTCTATATCGCCGAACTTTCTGTAAACCGAAGCAAAACGTATATATGCCACCAAATCAATATCCCAAAGTTTATCAAGTATTTTCTGCCCTATTATATTTGAAGGTATTTCCATAATATATTCCGCGGAAAGCTCATTTTCTATTTCATTTACTATCCTGTCAATAGTTTCAATTGCCACCGGACGCTTTCTGCACGCCCTGTCTATACCTGCCCAGATCTTTTTTTTGTCAAAAGGCTCTCTGGAACTGTCCGCTTTAACAACCGCCAAAGAAATCTCTTCCGGACGCTCAAACGTAGTATAACGCTTTTTACATTCCAGACATTCCCTGCGTCTTCTTACCGCAGGAGTATGTTCAATCGGGCGCGAATCAAGCACTTGGTCCTGAAAACTTCCGCAAAAAGGACATTTCATAATTTATTCTCGTTTTTTTAGAGTCGAGCCGCAACGCCGCAGTTGAGCTTGTTTTGGCCAAACGCATGCGCGTAATATGTGTCGACAGACTCTAATAAAGGGACAAAAAACCTCTTCTACCTGTTGTAGAAGCAACTATCCTACAACATACATATAGATTTGTCAACCTGATTTTTTATTTTGCTTCAGAAAAATCAACTACCGGTTTGAATGAAAGAATTGTAACATACTACGGATTGTATTGTCAAGACAAAAAAACGGCAGAAGTCCAGCAGACCGGCAGTCCGGCTGTCCGGTAACGGCAGCAGCAAAGCCTTTGTCTTTGCCAAGCTTCAGAATTTATTTTTTGATCGGCAATATAGACGATATCGTCGACGCTGCGGATTTCTTTAATTCGTTTTCTTTATCGGCGATAACTTTTTTAATTTCATTTATTTTCTTCTGCAGATCATTCAGTTTAGGTTCGAGTTCTTTCTGCACCTGTTTATTGTATTTATCGGCTTCGGCCTGTAAAACGCTTTTCTGCGAATCAACGTACTGAGTGACTTCTTTTCTTATTTTAACTTTCACATCGCCTACGGCGGCATTGATTATATTGTTAAACCTCTGCGCCAGCAATTTGTCTATATCGGACATAAAGTCAGCTTTGATATCGCCGTCCTTTATAGACATGGAAGCTTCAATATTCATGGAATTTATGCCCTGCCAAAGCATGCTGACATATTTTATAAGATCAGGACCGACTCCTTGAAAATCCTTTGACTCCGGATCATACTGCAAACCGTCAATATAAATTCCGGCTTTTGTTATAAAATCGCTGCCAAGCATCATAAATTCCGCGTAAATCTTGGCTTTTGCTTCTTCAAATGAAGGAGTATAATCGCTTTCTGGAATGCCAAGCCTTACAGCGTCCATACCTTCCATGGTAAATGAAATTATATCTTCGGCAATGTCATTAACTCTGTCAAAACTTCCGCTCAGGGTGAGTATCTGGTTAGTATCATCGCCTTTTGCTTCAAAAGTTGTTTTTTGACCTGTCAGCTTCTGGTCTGAAGCGATATTTTTCGCGATACCGCTGAAAGTTATCGGAATGCCTTCTTTGCCTTCACCTCCGGAAGTTCCTGAAAGTTTAACATTGGCTATCCAAAGTTTCGGGAGTTTATTTTTAACGGGATAATTAATTTCCCTGCCTTTCATTCTTTCCCTGGGTTCGGGTTTATTTTCTTCCTCAGCCTTTTTTTCCGGCATATATTTTTTTATAAGACTCATATAATAAAGCACTTTATCGGTCCTCTGTATCCAAATATCTCCGAAAAGCATCCTTGTTATATTTTTAAAGTCCAAAGAAGGCACTGAAAGTTTTGAAGCTATACTGTCAACATCCTTATTTATCAGCGAAGATATGTCTTTGAAAGCGTTCTGCTGTTCTTTTGCGTCTTTTATCAAACCGTCTTTTACGGCTTTTAAATCGGCATATGTTTGTTCAAGGTTCTTCCTTTCCTCGCTAAGTTTTGAGAGATTATCTTTCAATGTCTGTATATCCGCCGCCGTCTTGAGATTTGTTTTTGAAATAGCGTCGGCAAGCTCCGCAATGCCGTCGATTTGTGATTTTACGTCAAACTCATTGACTTTTTTATTGTAAGAATCGTATTTCCCCATCAGATCAACATAAGAGTCCTGCACTTCTTTTACGGATTGTATCCCGGACATGTCTATTATGCTTTGCGGGCTGAAATTCTTTATCTGATTTTGTATAGTGCCGAACTTTCGAACGCTCGGGAAAGCATTATACTCTTCAACGGCTTTTTCTTTCATTTCTTTTACGGCTTTTGAAGCAAATGATTCTTCGTCGGGTTTTGCCTCTTTTTGTTTTTTGGGAGGAAGTTTGCATGAAGTTTCTCTTGCGGTGCCCCATTTAATGCCGTCAACGGTCATATCGTCTATTATAAATTTCATTGAAAGAAGCGGTATGAAACGTACCCCGAAATTTACGCGGTCTATGTCGGCAAGATTTTTAAACTCATTGTCTTTATCGCCGATTTTTATGTCACGTACGTTTACGGATAAACCTTTAAATTTCGTTTTAAGGCTGCCGACTTCGACTTTTGCCCCGAAAATAAGCTCGCCGGCGGAAATAAACGCCTTTTTAAGATAAATGTCCAAATAAAAAATAAAGAAACCGCAAACAAGAGCTATTACTATTGCAGTCGGGACAATAAACTTCCATCTGAATATTTTCATTACATCCCCTTTTAACGGCAGAGTGAAGAGTGAAAAGTGGAGAGTGGAGATATTGTGTTTCAGCAGGGACTTTGTCCCAGCCGAAACCTAATTGGGTCTTTCTAAAAACCTATCTAAAGTCGTGTCATTCCCGTGAAAACGTGAATCCATCCCCACCCGATTAAGACATTCGAGTGCAGGCTGTTGTGGAATAACGTCTTTTAATAACACTCGGGGACAAGCTTTTGTCGTTATTGTCGGACACATTTAAAAGCAACATGGGTACCCGTTTTCACGGGTATGACAAAATTGGGTTTTTAGAGAAACCTAATTATAGGTTTTCGCTTTGCGAAAACACCTTATTTTTACTCTCCACTTTTCACTCTTCACTCTGCCGTTATAAATCATTTCAATATTTTATAAGAAATAGAACTTGCCGTAAGAAGTTTTACTATTCTCCACTTTGCGACTTTGTCGCGCCAATTCTTTCTGTAATAAGCAATGAACCCGTTTGAAAGCAAATATACCGGCACAAAGAAAATAAACGAAAGCGCTATATTACCCATAACGACCGTATTGTTAAATTTCGTAAAAGGAACGACCGGAACATTGTACAAAGAAATCCAAAACGGAAGCAATGAGTCCGTGTTTAAAATAAAGTATCCTATTTTATCGGATAAAGGATCCGTAAAAAGTCCTATCAGCCCAAAAACCGCAGCGCTTGCAAAAGCCGCTCCGATATTTACCCGCAAAATCATTATCAAAACAAAAATAAAACATTTCATTAAGATCCCGGGCACAAGCCCGAAAAAAACGCCCAGCACCGCCCCAAAAGCTATCTGCACCGGAGACGCATCATTCTGCAAAACTTTAAGAATATCCCTGAACAAAGTGAAAAACACAACGCCTCCTTTTTTGGAAGCTTAGAAGTTTAGAAGTTTGGAAGCTTAGCAGCAGTTTTTGTATTTGCCAAGCCTCCAAGCCCTCCAAACTTCCAAACTTCTTTCTTTATCAAGCCAAATAGAAAGATGCAAACGGTCCGAATAAAATGGAAATAGCCAAATACCCTTTGGCTCTGGAAACATCATCTGAATTACGACTGCCGTCTCTGCTGCCTGCCATCGAATCAGCCGGAACACCTCCAAACATATCTGCCGTTGTTTCCCATGGCTTACTATAATAGTCCCAAGGCCCCAACTCTGCCATAGAAGGAATTCCCACCATGAATAAGTAGCTCGCTGGTCCCATCAGCATTTGCTGCCCCGCATGTCCATACTCATGTTTAAGATCAGTTTCATTATCACCGCGTGCTAAATGAATTGACCCAAACGACCATGCTCTGCCGCTGTCTATTCTGACTACCGGCATCCCCTTATAGAAAGATACTTTTTCAGATGACAATACCTTATCTGTATTACTATTAAACGGATTCCAGCCTATTGCATCCATATCGGCATAAATTTGTTTGTCCCAAGATGAAGCAAACATAAAGCCTCCGTACATCATCGTAGAAGCCCCGACCTGAAATAACACTCCTGACAACATTCCTCCTAACGTTCCTACACCTGGAATAGATGATAAAGGCAGCAAAGCTAAGGACAGCGCCGCGCCGACTATCATAATAACCGCGCCGACAACTGCAATAACTAATCCGGCTATAAATAACCCAATGCTTTTAAAAACGTTGCCTACACTTTTCCAAAACGATGACCAACTGCAGCCTGTTTCGTCAATGCGCATAACAGGATTATTTCCGCAATAAGCAAAAAGGTTTAATCCGTTAATTGTGCTCGGGTCAAGATAAGAGACCTCATCTTGCGAAATAAAACGGCCGGTTTCCGGATCATAATAGCGGTTATGTAAGAAATACAGTTTTGTTTCAGTATCATACAAATAGCCTCTGTAACGAAATGGATTCAGATTGCCGATATGCGCCGCGCCGTTTATAGGATTTCCTTCAGCATCGGAGACCGTATGATTTCCCCACGCGTCATAATCATAACATGCTATAAGCTCTCCGGCTATATCAAATATATGAGTTATATCGCCTTGTATATTCTTGCGGTAAACGTATTGTCTATCCCTGTGTTTAACTCCGGACAAGCCGCTTTCGTCATAAATAAATTCTAATGTAAGTTTCCTATCGCCCTGACACAGCAATTTGCCGCCGAGGTCATAAGTATATACGGTATCTCCTTTTTTTACACGCTTGCCGTAACCATCGTATGCAAAAGTTATGCCGTTAAAGTCAACCAGCTTGCATTGCTGCCATGTTAAAGCCTTGCTCCTGTAAGTCACGGGATTGCCAAAGCCGTCGTAAACAAAGCTCTCGCCGCCGCAATCTGTCAGCCTGTCACCGTCATAAGAATAAAGCTTTTCGTAATTATATTCCGTTATTTCTTTAGCCGGTTTTGCCGTATAATCCGCTTCTTGCTTGGATAATATATTTCCGTTATTATCATAAGAGCAGAACCATGACTTACCCCTTAACTTATTATCTTCGCGTACAAGACGCTGAAGTTTGTCATAAGTATATGTAATGGCAAGTTTACCATTTTTCCATATTTCCGTAATATTTCCGCGTCCGTCATATTTGTAATCTAATCCGCTGCCGATACTATACCGCCCGTTTTTAACTTCGCCGTATCTTATTGACGATACCATATCAGTCGCATGGTCACCGACTTTGCGATAATTAATATATTCGCCGAATCTATTGTTTCCGTTCAAGTCCGCAAGCAGCTTGCCGGTATTGCGCCCGTTTGCATCCGTTTGCGGCTTGTATAAGAGATTGTTTGGCAGCGTTATAGAATCTAAACTTCTCGCGGCATTGTTTTTATACGTATGCAAATATGTCTGGACAACTGTTCCGTTTACGCTGACAGTGCGTTCGCTTAATGCGCCGAGGTTATTGTACCCATAACTCTCCGATACAGCGTCCAAATATTCATAGCCGGATTTTGTTCCTGCCGTTCTGCTTGAATTTGCCGTGCGTTTGTTCACATCATCGTAAGTCACGGCAAGCGTGCTGCCTGTTATATTATCCACGCTGTTTATCAGGCTGTTGTGAGAATTGTAACGATTGGCAAACTGAACATTGCCGTCTATGCTTGTAAATATCAGATTATCCCGTTTGTCGGTTATCGCTTCTGTTACGATCTCAGGAGACGCGCCGCCTTTTAACGCTGCCGTTACCTTGTCAGAAATTACGCCGCCAAATTCAATATCATTTATATTTATTTTATCGGACAATACATTTTCCGCATACGCATATTTAACGCGCTCCTCGCCATTTAGCAATACTTTGGTTTTTCTTCGATTGGCGTCATATTCGTAATTAACGGTATTTAGTCCGCTTTTTAACCGTGTAACAACACCGCATGTATATTTGGTTTCAATAGAATTAGATTCGCCTTCTTCAGTGCTTTGCGTAATGCCCGTCACAACGCTCTTAGCATAATCCCTGCCGTACGAAAATTTGCCGCCGTCAGGATTTATTATCGTTCGAACATCATCCGTGTCCGGCGCGTATTCGATTGCCGTGTTATTCTCTCCGGTTGCGTCAATTTTAGTTTTAAGCTGCCCGTTCTCGCTATATTCGTTTTCTGAATAACTCTTTGCCGTGCTGTCTAAAGTGTTATACGTTATATTCTTGATCACATTTCCTTTTTCGTTATAAACAGTTTCCTCTACGACTATGCCGGTACTCCCTTCCTCGCCCTCTATATAGTTTTCAACGCGCGCAATGCTTCCGTAATCGTTGTAATAATATTTGCTTACGGCATAATTAACCGTATTGCCCGAACCGACGCTCGTTGTATTAGTCAATCTTCTTTGTATCAAACGATGTTCATTATCGTAACTGTAATTTACAAAAGCCTTGTCATAAGCGTTGGCCCGGCTGCTGTTAAGCAATACCGTACCGGTTTCGGAATAAGACACATTTTTAAATTGATCAAATGTCTTATATTCCCATTCGCACGGCGCAAAACGGAAATCCGTAAAAGCTGCCGTGCCGCTGCCGGTGTAAACATGTTTTAGAACAATGCTTTGTAAATTTGCAAGCGACGATTTATCCAATGTAACTGGCAGCGCGCAAAACTGCTTGCCTTTATTTTTATAATCGAAAGACGCCACAAATGTTTGAACTGGTTTGCCTCTATAATTCACTTCGGCAATAATTTCAAATTTTTGGTCAGAACCGCCCGTCGGTAAAGGACGAAATGCCGTCCCAAAGCGCATATCCGTGACCGGCGCGTTTTCCGCAGCGGCATAAGCTGAGAACACAAACTCTGTTTTACCGGCAGGCAAAGAAGCGACCGGAACGGTACTGGAAATCAGCAATTCCTTCTTCAATACAAAAGCCGGATAATCTTTTTTGAACTTCTCAGGCAATGCAGAAAGTTGTAAAGATTTTACCGACACTGCTCCCTGCGGGTTTTGCTCCGATAAAAAAGAACGCAGTTCATCGGACGATGCAAACGTTTGAATTCTTCCAATTTGTAAATCTCTATCGGGTAACCTATCCTGATTTTCCGTTACGGAGGTTTGTACTTTAGCGGAAGTTATAGAAGTTTGTAAATTTCTGTCTGTCAAAACAACCGGATTGGCCGTCGCTAAAGTTTGTACTTCTTCTCTGACAGACGTAAAAGTTTGTAATTCTCTTGGTAGTGTCAGAGCAATCGGATCTCCGGTTTCTTTGACCGAATAGCGCCAATTATTGACTCTGTCAAAATAACTGTAAGACAACCTCTCCTCGTCCGTCCCGTCAGTAAGTTTGGAATATCCGCCGACAAGATTTCCTAAAATATCCATAAAATAATGCTTCAATTTTCCGTCCGTTGTTATTGCGCACTCGTTTGCGCAATAGCTTATTTCTGTAACTGAGACCGTGACCGGCGTTACTCCGGACGCGTCTGCCGCAGAAATTCCGTCATCCGATATCGCGCTTACTGAAGACTGATTCTTTATTGACGACAACTTATTGTACGAATACGAAAGCATTGTTCTTGTTTTGTCCGCAGACGAATCAATCAAAAATAATTCTTCTTCCCAATATCCCGCATATGTATAGTCAAACAGCAATGTATTTCCATCCGGATATGCAACATATCTCAAATTACCGGAAGCGGAAGTTGATGAATACTTATATGTCGTCCTTCTTCCGCGATAATCGGTAACCGATGCGAGCTGGCCGTAAAAATTGTATTTTAATACCGCTGCTCTTTTGCCGTCATTTACTTTTGATATGCGTTCCTTATTATCGTATTCAATCGAAATATAGTTATTATAATTGTCGGCAATCGCGCATAATTTTCCGAATTCATTGAAACACAAAAACGCATTGCCGTCTGAAAGATAAGATACGGGCGTTTGCTCTTTTAATTTTTTCAGTTCAAACTCTTTATTGGTATATTCTTTGAATATCTTTTTGAGTTCTTTTAAATTACCGGAGGCCTTGCCGTTAATATACTCTATTTGCGTTAATACGAATGTTTTCTGTGAGTTTGCACTTGAGATAGATTTGTCAATATCGTTTTTTTGCACCGTAAAATCATTCTTTTGCGTCGTAAGATCATTCCTTTGCGTCATGAGATCATTCTTTTGCGTCGTGAGATCATTCTTTTGTGTCGTGAGGTCATTCTTTTGTGTCGTGAGGTCATTCTTTTGTGTTGTAATATCATTCTTTTGCGTCGTGAGATCATTTCTTTGTGTTGTTA
>WRNH01000078.1 GCA_009776745.1 Endomicrobiia bacterium
CCCTCAAGCCACAGCCGCGCTATTTTCGCATTTTCTTCAAAGGCGCGCCTCAATCTCGCTCTGTCTCTCTCGCTAGTATCTCCGTCTTTGGAATCAAAACTTGAATAATACGAAATGATTTCTCCGTTGTGATCGCGCAAAAGAATGCCGTTTGTATCCTGCTTAAGCATCTCTTCGGCCATAATTATTTTTGCGAGTCTTGCATTTTGCAGCGTTTCCGGCGTGCCAAAAGTTCCGGATTCAACGATTACCAGCGTAGACGCGGGATTAAGACGCGAAATCGTCCGTTGTATAGCTGCCCTGTCAGCGCTTGAAACAAAATGAATATTTTCGCTGTATGCAGGGCTTAAATCCTGCGCAACCATTCTTGGTCCGAGATCATCTGCGCATATAACTACGATATCCGTATATGTTTCCCCCGTAGCACTTTTTTCTGCGCCGTTTATTACCGCATCGGAAAAAGCTTTAATCCTTGACAGATTTTCTGCTCTGTCAGGGTCGGACGCAAACATATCTACAAAAGCGTTTTTCATCTCATATAATATATTTGATACTTTTGTTACCAAAGCTCCCCATATTGTACCCCTAAAAAGAGCGTCTTTTGCGGAATCTATGATGTCTTTCTTCGCCGCGTTTTCAGCACTGTCAGGCAGTTCCAAGAGAGCTCCTGTTTTTTGTCCGGTTAACACCAAATAGTTATTTCCGGCATGAAAGATTATATTTGCGGCAAAGAGAACTCCTATTGCTATCGGCACAATTGAAGCAAAGAAAATGGCTGCTGCGGCAAAAGCGCCGGCAGCAATGGCCTGACCAATATAAAACAGCGAAAGAAAAGGTATCACGACAGCCGGAATCAAAGAGGCTCTTCTTAATTCCCTTGCGGCCTTTTCTTTGACTGCCACATCTCTTTGGTTCAAAATCTCACTTTTAATTCTTTCGAAATGCCTCTCGGCAAAAGCTCTTGGATTCAATATCATTTGCAGTATATGCCTTGACTCATATATCGCGACTCCGTAAGCCCTTACTTTATTTTCATCTTTCGTAAACTTTCTTAAAATGCCAACCCACCAGCTGTTTTTGATCTTATTCCATACTCCTTCAAGCTCCAAAAGTCCGGCGCTTATGCTGTCAAGAGCCTCCACTCCTGGAAGCGTTCCTTTTTCGAGGAACTCAAGCGACGCTCCGCCGCCGGTAGACACATGGCTCATTTTGTCTCCGACTCCTGCCTGATTTACCGCTGCAACGGAATCTCCTCCGCCTACTATTGTCGTAACGCCTTTTTCTCCGGTTGCTTTTGCCATTGCAAAAGCAATTGCTCGCGTACCGAAAGCAAATGTTTCATTTTCAAAAACGCCGGCCGGACCGTTCCATACGACTATTTTTGAAGACTCGATCACGGTCTCCATATCTTTTACGGTCTTAGGCCCTATATCAAGCGCCATCCACCCTTCGGGAATCGTTTCCCCTGATGTAAATCTAACTTCCGCGCCATCTTTTATGGTATTTGTTTTAAAATCATAATTTTCAGGCTGAATAATATAATGATCCTGCGCTAAAGTAATTGTTTTTCCTTTTTCCAGGGCTATTTCAAGAAGCCTTTTGGCTTCCTTTATGTTTTCAGCGTCTGCTCTGGAACTTCCGACAACGGCCGCTTTGATAGCATCGTACTGGTTTTCGCCAATATTTTCTCCGGCGGCCTCTCTTCTCATTATCTCTTTTGCAACTATAAACGAATATCCCATTGCCCCGAAAATATTGACCGAATCGAATTTATTAATGAATTCTTCGACCACAGCGATCTTGTCGGTAACTTTTGAACCGCCGAGTATCGCAACCGAAGGGCTTTCGGGATTTTCAAGTTTTGAACCCAGAAATTCGATCTCTTTAGCCATTAAAAATCCGGCGACCGCTCTTTGCGTAAAGTTTGACACGCCCACGGTTGAAGCATGCGCTCTGTGGGCAGTGCCGAATGCATCCATTACAAAAATTGAATCTTTGCCGACATTATTTTCAACAAGCTTCTCGGCAAAAGCGGCATCGTTTGCTTCTTCTTGCGCATAAAAACGCACATTCTCAAGCAATGCCACGCCGCCGTTTTCCATGGCATCTATTTCGGATTTATTATTTTCGCCTATCGCGTCTTCAAGAAATTTCACGTCTTTTCCCAGCAGTTCGCTAAGCCTTTGCGCCACAGGACTTAAACCGTATTTCAAATCTTTTTTTCCGTCAGGCCTGCCTAAATGCGACATCAATACGACTTTTCCGCCTCTTTCGGTGATATAGCGTATCGTATCTAAGGTCGCGGTTATTCTGGTTTCATCGGTTATTTTCCCGTCAGCCATGGGAACATTGTAGTCGACCCTTATAAGAAATTTCTGTCCGGGCTTTATATCCAAATCTCCAATCGCGGCTTTTCTGACGGGTTGTCTGGCATTATTAAACATATCTATAAGCATTTGCAGCTGTTCGGGAGTAGGTTTTTCATGAAATTGAAATGCCCTATATCCGTAAGCAGGATTAAATACGATATTTCCAAGTTTCATTACTTCATTATTGCTTTTTATAAGATTTTCGACTATTTTGCCCGATCGTTCGTGCGATTCTTCATAACTCAGCATGTCCATCCACATTAACGCGCATTTCTTATCAAAATAGAAATCGGAATCCGACATCTCATTTTCATCGTAATACATCACGCCGTACTCTTTACCGGCTGCGCGCACAAAAGCCGTTGCCGCTTCGCTCAACTCAGAAGATTTTTCAGAATATATATCCGCCGCTTCAGCGGGATATTTATCATACTCTTTGAGAGTTTCGTAACTTACAGGCATGAATTCGTTCAGCAGGCCTGCGGCAAAAATCAATTTTGAGATATCGCCCATATTGCCGTTTTCAAAATCTTTCCGTTTCAGATATTTCTTAACGGTGGCTGCCTGCCACATTTCATAATATTTCGCCGCTTGCGGATTATCGTATAAAATTTCATCGTCGAGACCATATCTTTCAACCATTTCAAAAGTAGGGCCTTTTATTTTGCTTATATCAAGAAAAATGTTATTTTCTGCAGCCCAGTTGATTATATTTACGCTTGAAGAATACATCTTGGGAAGAACCGCGTCCGTTCCGAAATCAAACGTGCTTATCTGCAGAACTTTGCCGAAATTTTCCATAAACTTTTTCATTTCGGACGCGGTAAACATTTTACCGAAACCTTTAAGCATAACTTTTTTGTCTTCTTCGGAAGAATATTTTGCTTTTATGGATATCGTTCCGCCGGAATTTTTGCCGACTGCAAGAAAAGGTTCGGAATATTTACCGTCGCTTGAACTTAACGAGACCTCTCCGGAACTTTCGTTATAAGTAAACAAATAATCGTTTCCTACGGCCGAATTTAAAATGTCTATAAAAGCATTCACATTTTCAAACGGAATATTTTCCAATTCTTGCGCCGCCGATATAAAAAGCTTCGCGGCAAGGCGTTTTGCTTCAAGATTATTGCCGGATACCGCATAGGAAACTATCTGCGAATATAAAGAAAGAGCAAGACTCTGAGAGAAAATTTTTGCCTGTTCCTCGGCAGCGGCTTCATAACTTTCCAATGTGCCGTCAACGTCTCCCGAAACGGACGGAGTTATTACCGCATAAGCTATTTTTTTCTCTTCGAACAAATCCGTTAAACCTCTGCTGTGATAGCCTCCGGTTACGCAAACTACTATATTCTTTTTACTTTCAAGCAAAGACGCGATATCTCCGTCTAAAACCTGTTTGCTTTTTCCGCGTTTTACAATTGCGTTATTTTCGATCTGTTTAAAAAAGATTTCGTTTCTGTTATCGTTTACTTCGTAATATTCGTTTAAAAACGCGAATTCGGATCTCAAATCATTCATCGTTTTATTGTAGAAAGAGTATTTGTTCCATATGTTTTGAAATTTATCAAAGCCGCCCTTTAAATAAGTATAGTCATCCGCGGAAATTGAGGTTTTCATATAATCCGAAAAATATAAGAAGAAATCGCTGAGAGACGCTATTTCAAGTTCGCTTTTGTTTGTTGAAAGCGCGATTCTTATTTCGTGGACGAGAGCCCTTTCTTCAGCTACAAGGTCAATCGGATTTATTTGTTTTATTCTGTTGATTACGTCGATATATTTTGAAATGCCATTCGTAAAATGCTTATTTTTAAAATCCTGCGGCATTGCGCCCAAATAAGACGACAGCTTATGCATGTCCTGAAAATTATTTGTCTCTTCAAGAATCTTCTTATATTCCGAGAAACTTACGGATTCCTTGAGAGCCGCGACAAGTTTCTGTAAATCGCCGCTTATCTTTTTGACATTCATTGAATTTTGTACTTTATAACTGTGCAGCAGCAGGCAGATATTCGGATAATCGCTCATATCCATGGGCATCAATGTTCCGTATGTCCCGCGCGACTGATCCGAATTTTTGTTAAGATAGTTAAACAGCAGAGTATAATATTTATACGAAGGTATTTTTCCTTCTTTATGCCGTTTGACAAGTTTGGCAAGTCTTTTGTTCGGGCCGTTAAAATATTTCTTTTGAAAAAAATCCAGCTCTTTCTGCAGCGCCGCAAGGGCATTATCGTAATATGTCTGTTTTTCTATCAGCAAGCCAAGCCTGCTTATATTGGCCTTATGAATTTTTTCGTCTTCAAGGCCTATTAAAAAATCTTTTTTATCATTGATCGCAGAATAATACTCGGTGCCGGTTATAGTTCCGGAGTTTAGAAGACTTTCTAATGTTTCCGTACCGAAACGGCCGTTCTTCAAATTTGAAAGCCATTCCGTATTCACTTTTCCGTATGCGCCTTCAACAAAAACGTTTTTGACGCCGTATTTTTTGACCAGAATATCTATGACCGAATTTATATTTCTCTGTACTTCCGGATGCATATGGAAGTCCTGAACGTTTAAAATAACAGTATCGCCGCCGAAATCGGCCGCGGACGTTACTCCGGCATAACTCCCGAAAGAAGTATCGACCGGCTTATCGGACATTGAAATATTGCTTACAACATCGGACGGAGTCGGCATTGCCCGGGCAAAATCCGGAAAAACAACGGAAAATAAAAACACAGCCGACACGAAAACAGAAAAACCTTTTTTTAAAAACATGACATTCCCCCCAATAAAAAAACACGGTATCATAATTGATACCGTGTTTTTAGATTTTTATTTAAAATAACTGCGTATGGCAAATTGGCTTTTTTTACGGCAAGCAGACACAGTAAAATCAGTAAGACCATAAATAGATGAAATATGAGTTTGCCGCCGGCATTTTGGGCTGCATTATCAGAATTTATTTTATCCATCACAGGATAAAAATTCTTAAAATTTTTGTTCGGATTCACATTGACGGCGTCAAAAAAGAGGCAGACGTTCACAATTTTGTAATGGCTCTTGATCACCGTTTCGCCGCATGAAAAAGAAACAAGCATATTCGTCCGCAGGGCTTCCCCGACTTTAACGCATACATTAAAAAGCTGTTTTGGTATTTGTACAAACGAAGAATGGTTGATGATCCTGTCCGAAACAGCCGCTTGTGCTGCCGGAGACTCTATGGTTTTAACGCTGACCGCATATGCAGGAGCATATGAAGTGCTCAATAATAATACCGGAATGATGATTGCCAATATTTTATTCATCATACGCCATAATAATAATCATTATTGAAAAAAATGTCAAGAGAGAGAAAAAAAAATTAAACATTTTTCGCATTTATTTCAACTAGAGTGTGTTCACACTCTAATTATCCGAAATACTTATGAAGCGTATAAAATATTCGCCGTTTGAGAAAAACCGCTCATTTTTTGCCGGATTTCAAGGTTTTGCGGCTGATCATCTTTCAATAATTGCAAAATAATTAAACTTTGAGTTTGGGCTTCCTGCGTAGGAATCATAGAAAGCTTAATATATTTTCCGCTGAGTTCTCTTATTATTTCATCCGCTGAAAGTTCGGATGAATCTTTAGAAATCTCCGAAATATCGTAATTGGAAACCGCGCCTTGCGGCAAATCCTGCGTTAAATTTAATACAAGTTCAGCCATATCTATTTTAATGCCTGCGGATTTGAATAATTTTTTCAGCTCTGCCCTTAAACGCTTCGAGGCTTTTATATTGCCGTGGTCAGAGAGCATTATTTTTATTTCTCTTTGCACCTGCTCCAAATCCCCTTCGGAGAAAAATATAAGCTGCCCGTTAACAATGCCCGCAAATAAACCTGCCCCCCCTATTTTATACGGCAGTTTTCTTACCGGAACATCGGTTAAATTATAAGACGTCCCTGAAAGTTTATTAAACTCAATGGAATGCTTCATATTGTTTTTTTTGGCTATCTCTAAATTTTCCGGAGAATCCGGCAAAGAAATTGTCGTTAAGATATTCCCGTTTTCATCTGCGGAATCTACGGTAAAATTAAAGAAAGGCTGAGAATTCGTTTTATATTGCCGCCAATTTTTCCTCAAAGTTTCTTTTATATCCGTAAAATCCAAAGCCATGCCGCTTTTATTGGCATTATTATAAAGTTTTTCCAGCTCTTTTTCGGAAGGCAAATCGTCAAAATTAAGCGCGATTAACCGAGCCATGCTTTGAGAATCGTTTGATTGTCTTCCGAAAATCAGCTCTATTGAATTATAAAAATCTTCCAACCGCTTCAAGCTTCCCGCTTGGTTTTTGTACTTTGGAATAATATCCTTTAATAACAGCTGTAACAGTACTAAATCCGGTCTTCCTATTGCAATCAGCTTATCCAGCGATTCAAGATTATCTATTTCTTTTACTTCCGTAATAATGAAGCGGTAATAATACTGTCTCAGTATTTCCACATTGACATTTTTAATTGATTGTTTTCCGTAAAAGGATGATATTGTTTGTTCCAATTGATTGATTTCAGACCGTGCATAAGTCAAAAAAACGGTTCCGGCTTGTTTACTCCTGTTCCCTTTAAAAAGAGCGAGGTCGGATAAATTAAAGTCCAATAATATTTCCCGCATGATCTCGCCCGGATCACCGTTTAAAATATCAAGCAGTCTTTTATAGTTTACATCTTGCTGAAATCCGCTGCTCAAACTCCCGTAAACAGTTGATATGATTTCAGCTTGTTTAGAACTTAAAAATATTGTTTCGGGCTCTCCGTAATAATTTGCAAGAGTTTTTACCCAGTAATCATATCGTTCGCCGTCAAATTTCTTTTCATCCGTAGATTCAAAAAAGTTCATACTAAAATACAAAGGCAATAAAGAAAAATCTTCGCTTAAATTCATATCGCGCATCTTTTTACGCGCGTTTAAATATTCCAATAACTTTATCACGCCGTGATTCATCTCGGCTACGGCATAAGGTTCTTCCGGCTGTATTTTGTGCAAACAAGTTTCCAGAATATGTTTAGCATCGCTTTTTATTGAAAATCGATTTCCGAGATCAACTTTTGACAATAATTCTTTCGCAAACTCCCTTTTTTCTAATTCTTTTTGTTCTTGCCGAACATTAAAAGCTTTAAAAACCGTTTTTTCAATAAACTCCGCCCGTTTAGCCCATTCTACATAATTTTTGTTTTCCTCTAAATAGTAATTTTTGTAGTTATCGCCTGTCAATTCCCATCTTACGGCGCTGCGGCCCGGAAATTCGTCAAAATCTTTATATTCCGGCAAGGCTTTAGCCAAAATATCCGTTATTAAATGCAAATCGCCGTCATTTATGGCTTTCAAAACTTTATAAAATTCTTCATGTTTATCTTTATTTGCAAGTACCAAAATGTCCGGTGTATATTCTAAGGCAATCACAAGTCCGAAAATTTTATTTAACATCTCGTCATTTATGCCGTCATAATTTAAAGTTTCACTTATTTCTTTTAACCTGTCGTACAGATTTTTTTGGACTCCGAAAATTTGTTCGATTTTTTTCTTTTTACCGTTTAATATTTTCAAAGATGTGTCTGCGCCGTCTTCTAATATTATTCTGTCAAAAATCAAGTTTGTTTCCTTATCGTTTATAATCCGCAGCAATTTATCCAAATGCTTAAAACCCTTAAATTCAGGGAAATTTTCATAAAATTGACGGACATTATCAAGCATTTCTTTACCTATGTTAAAACCTAATTCTTTTGCTCTAAAAGAAATTTCATCGTGCATTTCAACGTCGAAAAGTTTTGACAATGATTCTCTGCTTTGTTCGTGCTTTTCCTTATCAATATAACTTTTCAAATTTAAGAATAACTCGTCTGTTCTTCCGGAATTTATTAAATCCATGCAATAATTGATCAGCTGCACGCGGCTGAATGCTTCATCGATATCGATATGCTCAAAAGATATGAAATCATTATAGGCGGTTTTAAACATAGCAGCGTATTTTTCTTCAAGCTTGTCGGATAAAATTTCGTCAATAAACGTTTCATAAAAAGAAACCGTAATCATTTTATTAATATCTTCGCCTTTATTTATGCCGAAAGTTTTTAAAGCTAAATCTAAAAACGCTACCGGAGTATCCTTATTTTTTAAAACTTTTTCCAAAAAACCGAACCATTCTTCTTCGGTAAGCTCAATTTCCCATTCCTGCTCTAAAAGATTTCTAAATTGTGCAAGTTTTCTAAAAATTCCTTCAGGCATATTTAACCCCGAAGGGGCAAACATTTTCTGTAAATTTTCTACGGCTGCGACTTTTAAAGCATTGATTTCAAATTTAAACTTATCGCATATTTTGTATTTCTCAATTTCCGAACGCACGGAATATCCTTCAAAATACAGATTGACGATATCTTTTAGTCTTTCGGGGTTTACGGCTATTGAACCCAATGCTTTTTCAAGCGTCCTCATTGTGGGTTTGTCGGTAATGCCGTCGTCGTTCATAATCGCGTAGTGGAAATCCACAAAAGCGTTTATTAATTCGCCAGAAACTTTGCCATTATATTCCGCTACTTCTTCAAGATATTTTTTCAACATTTCAACGGCATTTCCTTTGCCAAGAGGCTCTAATATATAAGAACTGTATCTGTCTAAAACTTCTCCGCTGATTCTTGTCGAGGCAGTGCCTCCTTTTGTTGATAAATTACCGGCCGCCGCTATAAAAAATCCTTCTTTCGCATATACGGCCGTATCATCCGGAAGAGTTACAAAACCGCTTTGCGCAATATTATTTAACGCGGCTAATGCCGTCGGATCTCCTGCTTTGTCTATCTCGTCCAAAAATATCGGTTTTCCTTCAAGCATAGCTTCTATTACCGGGCTCGGAACAAAAATTTGTTCTTCGTTTTTAACCATCCAAGTTCCAAGCAATTCGGTTCCGGTCGTTTGGGCCATTACCTGCAGATAATGCGGAGAATTTAATCCTAAAATACCGTTTATCAAATAATTTGTCAAAACGGTTTTACCGGTTCCGGGAACGCCGAGAACCATAATATTATTGCCAAGGCTGATGTCTTTCATCCATTGATAGAATAAAGGCATATTGGCATTGAGTTTTAAGTTTTGATTTTTTTCCAAAACGGCTCTCGCGTCTTCAATTTTTGTATGACCTGTCTTAACTCTAACGGCACCCATAATGCAATAAATAATACCGTTTTCTTCTTCAAAGCTAAAATCTAACGATTCCCCAAAAACGGATTTCGTAACAATTCCGGCTGGGAGCATCTTTGTTAAAATACCTTTGAATATTTTTCTTGATTTACCGTCTAATGAACCTGTTCCGTAAGCTTTATCTATTAAACTTTCCAAATCATCTGCATCTTCGGGATATTTTTCTAAATGCCTCGCTATTCTTATTATGCCGCGGGTTGATAATACGCGCGAAATTTGTTTATCTTGAACGGCCTTTCTTGTTTCGGCCGCTATTTTAATTACAATGTCTAACGCTATTTTCACGCTATCGGGGAATTCTTTATTTCCGAAAACTTGAGACACGACAAGATTATATTCTTCTTCCGCAGTTAAATAATCAACGGTTATTTTGTTTAAACGGCTTATAAAATCAGCGGCCTTTTGGGTTAAATCTTTGCCCGCTACATCGCCGCCTTCGTGACTGTTGGACAAAACTATAACTCTGAAATCAGGCTTATACTCAAATCCTTCAAGTTTGCGGCGCGTAAGCACGGCATTGAGCGCCGACAGCACTCCGTCAAGTTTTATCTTATCGGCTTCGTCTATTATTACAAGTTCTCCGTTCATGGCAGCCTGATAAATTTCCGAAAACAGCGTTTCTGTTGCAGTAGCAGGTATTTCCGCGGTTGTGCCGTCCGGAAGAGTTATAGTCTTTTTGCCGTTTCTCGTTAAAACTACTCTTTCGGCAATATCTTTTTGCGTGGTATTGGCATGCAAATTTACAAACCTTATAGGAACGCCGAGCAATCCGGCCATTACAAAAGATAAAGTATTTTTTCCCGCGCCTCTCGGACCTTCAAGCCAGATATTGCTGTTTTTGGCATCCGCGTTCGGTTTTGAATAAATGGCCAGCATCTCCGCTAAATTTTCTTTGTTTTTCGGAGTAAACGTAAAAGCTTCTGTTTTTCCGTCTCCGATTTGATAATAAACGGTTTCCGGAAGTTCAATATTTGCCGTAAGATCTATCCGTTCCTGCCCTTCCGAATCAAAAAATAATTTTACCGTTCTCTCATTTTTCAAGTCCGCGTTAAAAACCGGATTTGATAAATTTCCAAACTGCAGTTTTTCTGAAGCGTAAGAGGCAGATTGTAAATTTACAGCCTCTTTATTTTCGTTAAAATTAACAACATATCTGCGCCTCACATATTTTATCGAATGTGCATAAAACTCAGTCCTATCACGTGCCCACTCATGTTCCCACTCATAGAAGACATCTTCTACAGCTCTAAATTCAATTTTCGGATATTGCTTCTCTAATTCTCTTATTAGAGCTTTCATTAGAGCTTTCATTTGTTCTCTGGGAAAGTTTCCATTTATAAGATCTGTTTTAGCGTCTTCAGACTTCATATTGAATATTCGACGGAGCTCTTGTATAAGACCTAACTGGTGTATAGACATAAAACCTGTCTTCTCTTTAAGAGGAAATAAGTTACTAGGTGTGTCATAGACTTTGCTTTCAGAATCTCTTATGGATACCTTAGCAGCTGCTAATAATTCTTTTAGCGTATCAACAAAATCATAAAGAGTCGGCTCACCAAACGGCTTATCTCTTATGTAGAACTTATCAGCTACTAATAATTCTTCCAGCGTATCACCAAAATCATAAAGAGTCGGTTTGTCTGCTTTGTTAACCGCAATAATGCCTTGGGCATAGCTGCCGATCTGCATTTCAAGGCTTCTTATGCTCGGTTTTACT
>WRNH01000079.1 GCA_009776745.1 Endomicrobiia bacterium
CCTGCTTCGCCTCTGTAAATATTAGCTCCGAAAATATCTATATCGGGACAATATTTTGCAAAATAATCAATAAACATAGTTTCGCCGTTAGAGATGATCACCGGCCTTTTTTGCGGGTCTAAAGATTTAATAAGTTTCGCGCAGTCATTAGCGAATTTATAATAAACTTCCGGATTGCCGTGAACATTGTTTGAGCCCAGCCAGCTGAAATTATTTTCATTGCCCAGCACCCATGCCAGCACATAAGGCTCGTCTTTAAAATCTTTCATCATCTGCTCTATGCTTTCGATCATGGCTTTTTGACATACGGGATCGGAATAATCCGTTCCCGCCTCCCATCCGACTCCGTTATCTATCGCATACATCCCTATAAGATTTCCCATAAGATACATAAATCCGTATTTTTCATAACCCGCTTTCAGCGCGTCTTTATTTAATCCTTTCGAATGATATATCCTTAAAGTATTTACGCCCATCTCTTTCATCAAAGCGAAATCGCCTACATTTTTTTCGTTCTTGCCCTGCTTCTCATTTCTGTTGGCGTCAACCCACGCTTCAAACGGAGCGTCTTGCAAACCGTTTTTATTATAGTCGTCCCAAGTCCAAGCGCTGGTAACATTTACGTCTCCGGGTTCCGGGGAAAAACCGGAACTGTCAGGCCCGAAAGTCATTTTCATTATTTTTTCAGGCGTAAGGCCTACAAGATTCACAGCGTATGTTATTCCTCTTACAACATAAGGTTTATCGTCAAGCATAAGCTGGAAGTGATTGTTATTATACTCAACAAGTTTTATTCTTCCCTGCCCTGAAATTTTCTTGATCCCTGTTTTCGATAGATCGATATGCTTCCTTTCAAAATCCTTTGCCGTGTTCGGCACAAGTTTTCCGGGATTTACATAAAAGACGTCATTTCTGACATCAGCGTCATATATGTTTTCCGCGATTAGTTCTTCACCGACAAGTTTAACGCCTATCTCCGGATGTTCTCTCGTGAGATATTTGATTCTTGAAATGCATACCGGCGCTATATACCACGGGGTTTTATACTTGGTGTATCCGTATGAAGAAGGAAAGAAAACCAAACAGGCATAATAAGCTTTTACGGCATGTTTGTAATTTCCGGCCTTGTCCAAAGCATAAGCGGCAAAGTACAGTTTTACCGCAGGAGCTTCGGCGGCAATACACCATTTATAAAAATCGAGCTGATAGTTGTCCGTATTAACAAAATTCCAGTGCGAGCCGTCAAGCTTATTTTCACTTTTAAATTTTTTGTAATCAGGCGAATTTTGGGCGCTGGTATTGTTGGGATAAACGCCTTCGCCTGAAGCCGTTCTCAAACCTTTGATATCTTTGACAGCATATTTGTAATCTTTTGTTCCTAAATTCTGAAACTCTCCGTATTTTTCGTAGTCAACCCATTCTTCCGTTCCGGCATCATAAATCGGAAAAGGTTTCGGATGAACATATATCATAGAATTATTATATTTTTCGGCTGCCGCAAGCATTTTTTGCAAATCACCCGTTTCTGCGCTGTTATTGTTTGCAATTTTTGCTCCGGAACACGAAGAAAGACATACTGCCGCCGCAAACAACAATGTAAATTTAATTTTCACAGCAATCCCCCTATTTCAAAATTAACGAATAATATACAGCAGCAAAACCTGCGCTGCCAGATTTACTGCATATAAAGCAAAAACCGTTTTTAAATTATTCGACGGAAAAAGTTTGTTTACTGCATAATCGTTCATCTGAACGTATACGCATTCGCTTATTGCGCGGATGTCTTTTTTGTTTATTCCGGGCGACATATTTTTTAAAAAATCCACAAACGGAAGGCGGTTTATAAAAAAACTGACTGCCTTTTTTACCGGCCACGGAGCATTTTTGTCATAAATAACGCCGGCATCAGCCCCTATGTCAAAAGCCTTATTTATTTTTTCCTGAAAATTGTCGTCAGCAGCATACCGTTCGGCTATTACAAAACAAACCGTTTTAAAAAACGGAGTCATTTTTTTATATCCGGCTTTTGTAACGGCAATAATTACGTATTTTTGTATGAAAAAAAATATCGCTGCCGGAAACAATGCCGCAAAAATAAGCAGCAATACAAAAAACAAAATATTATACGCGCCGTAAATATCAATGCGTACAAATCTGATTATTCCCAAAACGGCAAAAATCATGTTTGTAAAAATAACCGCAAGCGCAAATGCCATACACTTTCCTATTTTAGGTCCCAGTTCAGGCGCTTCTTCTTTGGAAAGTTTAAAATTAAGGTTGACGTTAAAAGCGTTCATTCAATACCCTTTAACTGCAGCGTGGAGTTTGGAGTGCAAAGAGCTGAGTAAAGCTCTCCAAACTTCTCTTTTCACTTTGTCTTTATTATAAGTTTTATTGACTGAAAAAGCAAAGAAGACGACAGATAATAGAGAAGAGAGAATAGATACGACAAAGACCGCCCTTTTTTTTCTCTATTCTCTATTCTCTATTATTTATTATCTGTATTTAAAAATACTTCTTGCAAAACCAGTAAAAATATAATACATTTGTATTCTAAAAACAAATATATGCTTTTAAGGAATAAAAATGGAAATTTTTGATAAATTACAAATTTTGGCGGACTCTGCTAAATATGACGCAGCCTGCACTTCAAGCGGAGTAGCAAACAATTCTGCTGCAAGCAGCGGCATGGGGAGCACATGCCTTGCCGGAGTATGCCACAGTTTTGCCGCTGACGGGCGCTGCATATCCCTTTTAAAAGTCCTTCAGACAAATATATGTATATATGACTGCAAGTACTGTTTAAACAGAAAATCAAATGCCGAAATAAAAAGAGCTGTTTTCAAACCAGAAGAGCTTGCGGATTTGACCATACAATTTTATAAACGCAATTATATAGAAGGCCTGTTTTTAAGTTCCGGCGTAATAAAAAATCCGGATTACACTTGCGAGCTTATGATCCGCACTTTAATGATTTTACGCAATGAATATAATTTTAACGGCTATATTCACGCTAAAGCAATTCCCGGAGCTGACAATAAACTTTTACAGCAGCTCGGCATGCTTGCCGACAGAATGAGCGTAAATATAGAAATGCCTTCTCAAAGCAGCCTTGCTCTTTTAGCGCCCGACAAAAGTAAAAACTCCATACTGGCGCCGATGAATTTCATAAAAGAAAGCATTTCTGAAAATTGCAGGGATTTAACCGTATATAAAAAGGCTCCAAAATTCGTCCCTGCCGGACAAAGCACGCAGATGATCATAGGCGCTTCGCCGGAAACCGACAGTCATATTTTAAAACTTACGGAAAGCCTTTATAAAAAATATAAACTCAAAAGAGTTTTCTTTTCAGCTTATATTCCTGTGTCTGACGACGCTATGCTGCCGTCATTGGATACCAGTCCGCCTTTGCTCAGGGAACACCGCCTTTATCAGGCTGACTGGCTTATGAGATTTTACAAGTTTGGCGCAAGTGAAATTTTAGACGATAATTCGCCGAATTTTAATCCGTTCATGGATCCCAAATGCAATTGGGCGGTAAATCACCCGGATTTTTTTCCTGTGGAAGTAAACAGGGCATCGTATGAAGAACTCCTTCGCGTGCCCGGCATAGGCGTGAGAAGCGCTCAAAGAATAATAGTTGCCAGACGCTGCAACACTTTGGATTTTTTGTCATTAAAAAAATTGGGTGTTGTCTTAAAACGCGCGCAGTATTTTGTCACATGCAAAGGCAAAAAAAATGACGGTTTGATAATAAAACACGATAATATTTTAAGATCTTTGATGTCGAAAAAAGAGTTTGACATGTACAAAGACATGAATTACCCGAAACAGCTGGATTTTATTGAAGCTGAAAAACTTTTAAACGGAGGACATATCAAGGGGACGGAGGAAATGACATTAATGTCACTTCCTCCGTCCCCTTGATATAGCAGCAATGGCAAATTTTATTAATCGCAATATAATCTATTATTACGACGGAACTTTTGACGGATTTTTATGCTGTGTATTTGAAAGTTTCACGCGCAAAGAAAAACCTGCGGATATCGTAAGCGAAAAAAATATTCAGCCCGGTCTGCTTGAGCGATACCGCATAATGACGGATGCAGAAAAAGCCGGACGCGTGAGGAAATCCATACCGAAAGAAATGGGAAGCGAAGCGCTGCCTTTTTTGGAAAGCGCTCTGATGACATGCCTTGAACATAAAGAAATGCATATGCTTGATTTTATGCGGCTGGGATATAAAACCGGACCGAAAGTTATGAATATGCTTGCAAACGATACGGTGCTGACTCTCACAAAAGCCGTAAAACAAATGACGCACGAAGCGCATAAATTTACGGGATTTGTCCGTTTTTCGGTTTACGAAGGTTTGCTGGTTTCAAAAATAAAACCGAAGAACTTCGTTCTTCATATTCTTGCGCGGCATTTCGCCGAAAGAATGCCGGACGAAAAGTTTGTGATTTATGATGAAACCAACAAATTTATCTGCGCTTATGCCAAAGGCAGATACGTTATTTCAGAATCTGACGAAGTGAATATTCCGAAAGCTGACGCCGAAGAGCAGGCTTACAGGGATTTATGGAAGATGTTTTATGACACAATCGCCGTTAAAGGACGCGAAAATCCAAAATGCCGCATGACGCTCATGCCTAAAAGATATTGGAGCAATATGACGGAATTTCAGTAACGGCAGAGAGCGGTTTGGGAGCGGCAAAGCCGCAATATCCGGCTGCTCGCAAAGCGCGCTAAATAATTCGCCCGCTATTTACAATGCTATTTTTTTACTATAGCAGACTAACTTAATATAGTCTCGTTTATCAGAAATGATTTTCGAGGAAATTTTAATTTTTTTATGACGCGCATACCCGAAGAAATTAAAATTTAACTGAGAAATGGGACTATATTAAGTTAGTTTGCTATAAAATCAACATCCCTGCGGATTGAAAGATAACTTCAGGCTTATACTAACTTTCTTATTAATTCTTCTTTATCTCCGTAAAGCATGTCTATCATCGGTATTTCTATCATAGTATAACATCCGGGCTGCTGTTTCATTGAGGCCCTTGCGGCCGCGACAAGAATCTGTGCGGTAAGAGCCGGATTATTTATTTTCATTTTAAATTCAAATATCTGGTTATGCGTTTTTCCTGAAACGCCCTTTCTTACCATATGTACGCCGTGTCCGGTGTCTTTCAAAGCGTCGACATCGTCAACTTTTATCACATGCGTTTCATCGTGAACAAAATACTCGTCGGATTTTATCTTTTTTGCTATTTCGTCAAAATTATAACCGTCTTCAATTTCAATATAAACCATTCTGCGGTGCACGGATGCGCCTGACGGTATAGTCATTGACAAAGAGTTTTTTACGCCCTTTATCGCTTTAACGGCTGCGGAATGCCCCATAGACATTCCCGGACCAAAATTTGTATATGTTATTCCTTTAGGAGCTGCGATTTCAATAAGAGCGCGCACAACCGAATCCGATCCGGGATCCCAGCCTGCTGAAAGTATGCTGACTTTACCGGACTCTTTTGCCGCTTTATCAAGTTTTTCGCGCACCGCAGCAATATTTTGATGTATATCAAACGAATCTACGGTGTTTAGTCCGCTTTTAAGACACTCTTCGGCAATCTCCGGTATATCGCGCGAAGGTCTGCAAAGAATAGCGACATCAGGTTTTATTTTAAGTCCGGAAAGTTTTTTTACAATCTGTATGCCGGCTAATTCTGCATTGTTTTTTGAGTCGGCATGTTCGCTTATTACTCCCGCAATCTCAAAATCTTTCGCGCAAATCAAAGCTTCAAAAACATATTTTCCAATATTGCCGTATCCTGCTATTGCCGCTTTAATCATTGTTAAACACGCTCCTTCTTTATAATTTACTTTAATGCCGCGTCCTTAAAACAGTTGTCATTACAGCAACCGGCGCTTGCCGTTTGCAGCTGCCGTTCTCCATTCGCTATTCTCCGCCGTTATTTCTCTGTCGTATAACTATATCCTTTTCCGGCCTTTTTCACTTTTGCCGCGCCGGGAAAAGGAAGGTGCGTGCCGGCTATCAAAAGTTTTTCTTTGGAGGCTTTTTCAAGAAATTGTTTTCTGGTTTTTGCTGATTTCTCGGCGTCAATGTCAAAACGTCCGCTTATATCCGGCCTCGGAAACTGCAAGTCGGCGCAATGAATTAAATCCGCGATAAATAACAATTTATTTTCACCGGACTCAAGTAAAAAAACCGCTTGGCCCGGAGTATGCCCGCTCGCATCTAACGCTTTTATGTTTGAAGTTACCATATCATCATAATTAAAAATTTTTACGGAATCGCCGTATGCCGAAACGGTCTGCTTTGCCATATCAAAATTTTCCTGCCTTGACGGAAACTCTTCCGCCGATTTGTCGGAAAGCCAGAAATCATATTCGTTTTTTCCGATTTTCACCGCGGCATTAGGAAAAACGATTTTATCATCTTTGACAAGACCGCCGATATGATCTCTGTGCATATGCGTAATAAGCACAATCGTTATGTCTTCCGGTTTTACATTAAGTTTTTCCAATCCTTCCATAAGCCCTTTTCCAAAACCTGTGTCGATAAGAACCGTTTCTTCGCCGTCTTTTATCAAATATGTCATAACGGCCGTCGGGGCTTTTCCGGAAGGAACGTATTTTTTCAAAATCTTTTCATCGGCGCCTTCAAAAACAGAAAGATCGCGTTCGCCGACAGAATCGGCAATTGCCCAAACTTCGACATTGCCTATTTTATAGAGTTTCGGTTCATTTGCCTGCTGGGCAAAAACCGCTCCAAAACAAAACATTATGACGCAGCATACTGCTAAACTTTTCTTTATCATGCTTTTCTCCTTTTAACTCTTCACTCTGATATTAGCTATCTTTCAACATAATCATACGGAGTTCTTTGGTACACAAAATAATTAAGCCAGTTATAAAACAGAAGATTGGCGTGCGCTTTCCACGTTATAACGGGTTTATTATCAGCATTATTTTCGGGAAAATAATTTACAGGTTTTTCTATGGCAAGCCCTTTATCCAAATCCCGGAAATATTCATTCGCGAGAGTATTTCTGTCGTATTCGGAATGTCCTGTTATGAAAAAATTTTTTGAATCTTTGTCGCACGCCATATATATGCCGGCATCTTTTGAACGGCTGAGAATAAGAAGCCCGTCATTGCGCTCCACCGCATTTTCGTCCAGACCCGTATGTCTTGAATGAGGAGCGTAAAAAATATCGTCAAATCCGTCAAGAAGCAGATGCCCCCGTACCGTTTTTTTATGCTCAAAAACGCCGAACATCTTTTTATCCAATATATGCTTTTTAATTCCGTAATGATAGTACAAAGCCGCCTGCGCACCCCAGCAAATATGGAAAGTCGAAAAAACATTCGTTTTCGACCATTCCATAACGGCGCACAGTTCCCGCCAATAATCCACTTCTTCAAATTCCAGCATTTCCACGGGAGCGCCCGTTATGATCAATCCGTCAAAATGTTTGTCTTTGACGTCTTCAAACGTTTTGTAAAATTTAAGAAGATGTTCGGCCGGAGTATTTTTTGATGTATGGCTTGCAGTTTGAAGAAGTTCGACGTCAACCTGTAAAGGCGTATTTCCTATGAGACGCAAAATTTGCGTTTCCGTCTCAATCTTTTTAGGCATCAAATTAAGTATGGCTATTTTCAGCGGACGGATATCCTGCATCATGGCGCGATTTTCGTCCATAATAAATATATTTTCTTCGTTTAAAATTTTGTGCGCCGGTAAATCTTTCGATACTTTGATCGGCATAATTACAAACTCCTTTAAAGACAATTAATAAATACGGGGCTCTCTAAAAACCCTACTTTTGTCATTGCGGGCTTGACCCGCAATCTATGCTTCACGACGAGATTGCGGCTCGGAGGCCGCAATGACGACACTGAAAATACAGGTTTTTAGAGGCACCCATACTGTTTAATCATTTTTCATTTCGCAAATCCTGTCCGCATATTTTATCATATTTACATACAAACTATAGCATTTTACGCATTGCCCGTTGTTGCCATGCGTCCATACATCTCTGGGTCAGGGGGACGGAGGAATTGACCACGCTGTTTGTGGTAAATTGCTCCGTCCCCCTGACACACAGCCACGATAAAATCAACGACAGCTCAGCTTTTATTCTCTCATTGCTTTTTTTATCGACGATATGTATTGCGCAAGTTTTGGGGCGGCGTTTTCTTTGTGCTGCTCGATTATTTTGACTATGGCGCTGCCTATTATTACTCCGTCGGCATGTTTTGTCATTTCTTTTGCCTGCTCTGCGGTCGATATCCCAAAACCGACAGCCACGGGCGTATCGGTAAACTTTTTTATTTTTTCAACCATGCTTTTGATATCGGTAGTTATATTTGCCCTTACGCCCGTAACGCCAAGCGAAGAAACAAGGTAAATAAAACCTCCCGCAGATCTTGCTATTTTTTCTATTCTTTCATTTGACGTCGGCGCTATAAGCGTTATGATATCTATGCCGCAATTATCCGCGAACTCCTTTACTTCGTCCTGCTCCTCAAAAGGCATGTCCGGAACGATTATTGCGCTTATGCCTGTTTCTTTGCATTTTTTAAAAAAGTTATCGTAACCGTACGTAAGCAGAGGGTTGAGATATGTCATAAAAGTTAAAGGGACCTGCGTTCTTTTTTTAACTCTTGCAGCCATATCAAAAATATCATTTAAACCTATTTTTTTTGCAAGCGCTCTTGCCATTGCGTTTTGTATAACTTCTCCTTCGGCAACAGGGTCGGAAAAAGGAATGCCGATCTCTATGAGATCCGCCCCGTTTTCCGCCAAAGCAACAATAAACTCTTCAGTATCTTTAACGGAAGGATCACCCACCGTAAGATAGACTATCAGCGCTTTTCCATTTTTAAAAATTTCTGAAATTTTATTTGACATTTAAAACCCCCTTTTTAAAGACAGATAATAGAGAATAGATAATAGAGAAAAAATATGGAAAAAAGCTATTGTCTTATCTGTCTCTGTTTTGTCCGGCGTTCAATCCACACTCAAAACTCTTTTAACGGCAACCGCTCCGCCACCCCTCCAAAGGATGGGAATTAACACGGCTTGTGTCGTATCTATTATCTGTCGTTTAAAGACAGCTAATAGAGAATAGAGAAAAAATATGGAAAAAAGCTATTGTCTTATCTGTGTTTCCGCGCCCATCTCGTCTGCCGGATGAGAATTAACGTCTTTGCCGTATTTATTATCTATTATCTATTCTCTATTATCTGCCGTTCCCGTATCATTGCCACGTCCTTATCTCCTCTTCCGGAAAGAGTTACGACTATTATTTCTTCTTTTTTCATTTTCGCGGCTATTTGCATCGCGTGATAAACGGCGTGAGCCGATTCTATTGCGGGAATAATGCCTTCGGTAACGGAAAGAAACTTAAAAGCTTCTACTGCCTGCCCGTCATTGACCGGCACATACTCGGCTCTTTTTATGTCATGCAGGTATGCGTGTTCAGGACCTATTCCGGGATAATCAAGCCCTGCAGAAATGGAATAAACCGGAGCTATCTGTCCGCTTTCGTTTTGGCAGAAATAAGATTTCATGCCGTGAAATATTCCGACTCTGCCGATTGAAATTGTCGCCGCTGTTTGCGGCGTATCAATGCCTTTGCCTGCGCCCTCGCAGGCAATGAGCTTAACATTTTTATCGGCGATAAAATTGTAAAAACTTCCTATCGCATTTGAACCGCCGCCCACGCAGGCAATTACTGCGTCGGGAAGCTTTCCTTCTTTTTCCATTATCTGTTTTTTGATTTCTTTGCTTATAATGCTTTGAAAATCCCTTACTATTTCCGGAAACGGATGAGGTCCCATGACCGAACCTAATACGTAAAGAGTATCTTCGACCCTTCTGCTCCATTCTCTCATTGTTTCGCTGACAGCGTCTTTCAAAGTTTTTGTGCCGCTTTTTACCGTATGCACTTTAGCTCCTAAAAGATTCATTCTAAAAACGTTCAGCGACTGTCTTTGAGTATCTTCTTCTCCCATAAATATTTCACATTCCATTCCCAAAAGCGCCGCCGCAGTCGCGGTCGCCACGCCGTGCTGACCCGCTCCGGTTTCTGCTATGATCCTTTTTTTGCCCATTTTTTTAGCAAGCAGGACTTGACCGAGCACATTATTTATTTTATGAGACCCCGTATGATTTAAATCTTCTCTTTTTAAATATATCTTTGCCCCGCCGAGTTTTTCAGTCATGTTTTTGGCATAATAAAGTCTTGAAGGACGTCCCGCATAATCATTGAGCAAAGAATTAAGCTCATCGTTAAAATCCTTGTCGTTTTTATAATGATCGTATGCGTCTTCAAGCTCTTTTACGGCGCTCATAAGCGTTTCCGGAATATATTGCCCGCCATGTATCCCGAATTTTCCTTTTTTCATTTTAGACCCCTTTTAACGGCAGAGTGGAGAGTGAAGAGTGAAGAGTGGAGATACTGCAACTGCTTTGTCTTTTGCCGTATCTTCACTCTTCACTTTTCACTCTTCACTCTTTTATTTTAAATACTCTTCACTCTTTTTTATTATGTCTACGATTTCTTTTATCTTCTCAAAATCTTTTACCCCGTTTGTTTCAACGCTGCTGCTTAGATCTACGCAGTAAGGATTTAAATCTTTGATTATTTCCGTAACGTTTTTTGCGTTTATGCCTCCGGCAATAAAAAACGGTTTTTTGTATTCCTGTATAAGTTTTCCGTCAAAAGTTTTGCCGGTGCCGCCGTATTCTCCGGACGCATACGTGTCAAAAAGCACAAAATCGGCTTTTGTGTCAAAATCCTGCACCTTGTGTTTGATCCTTACGGCTTTTATAACCGGTTTATTTATTCTTTCTTTTAACCTGTAAATATAAGCTTCGTCTTCATCGCCGTGAAGCTGCACAAAATCGATCACATTGTCCGCGCAAAGCATTGTTATGTTATCTATTTTTTCGTTTACAAATACGCCGACGGATTTTATATCTTTATCAAGAAAAGATTTAAACTTCGCCGCTTCTTCAAAACTTATTTTCCTTTTTGTGCCCGCAAAAACAAAACCTGCATAATCTGGTTTTGCTGCGTTTACATATTTTATATCTTCTTCTCTTTTAAGTCCGCATATTTTAATTTTTATCATGATTTCCTTTTTGGAAGCTCGGAAGCTCGGAAGTTCGGCAGCTCGGCAGCTCAGAGGAGATCCGGTCGTTTTA
>WRNH01000080.1 GCA_009776745.1 Endomicrobiia bacterium
ATTGCGGGCTTGACCCGCAATCTATGCTTCACGACGAGATTGCGGCTCGGAGGCCGCAATGACGACACTGAAAATACAGGTTTTTCAAGACACCCAATTACGAAAAAAAACAATTTCCTCTTTCAGAGGCGTGCGAAAAAAATTGTTTCCGCAAAGCTGTTGCAGTTAATTCGTAATTCGTGATTGTTTCTGAAGATTTTACCTAATTATTCCTACATTGTCAAAAAAGCTAAAATCTTGTAAAATAGTTTAAAATGAATAAAAAATTCGGAAGAATATACATATATATAACCGCCTTAATTGTGACCGCGGCAATCTACTCTTGTTTTCTGTACATAAAAATCAGCAGACTTGAGTTCAAACCCGAGCCGCCGGAGTACACAATGGACATTGAAAAAACCGAAATAATTTACGGCGATTCAATGGACTCCTCTTTAAATAATACAAGACTGACGGAAAGCGACAAAACGGAAATAAAAAAAGAGTTAAGAACTCTCGGATTCAACATAGGGAAAATTAAAGCCGGAGAGTTTTATGAAGTCGTTTATTCTACATATACGGGACAGTGGATAAATTTCTGGTATTATCCGGAAGGCGATCATTTTTATTCCATAAAAAAATCAAATGACGGAACAATTGAGTCCTCAAGAAAAAACCTCGGAAGAACAAAAACGGATTTTAACGCGTCGGGGACAATAAGTTCGTCCTTGTGGATAGCAATGGCAGGGCAGGAAGTTCCCGCGAATATAATTATGTCTTTTGCCGACATATTTGCATGGCAGATGGATTTTCTTACCGACACAAGAAAAGACGACGCTTTCAGGGTAATATATGAAACCGAAACCGTAAACAAAAAAGATACCAGGCTGGCTTCAAAAATTTTAGCTGCCAAATATGTCTCCGGCTCAAAAACATACAATGCGATCTTTTTTAAAACCTCAGACGGAAGTTCGGGTTATTTTGACGAAAACGGAAAATCCGTAAAAAGCGCTTTCCTAAAAGCGCCTTTGCAGTTCAGCAGAATAAGTTCCGGGTTTAATCCGAATAGAAAGCATCCCATATTAAAAATCCCGAGACCGCATTTAGGAATTGATTATGCCGCTCCGACCGGAACTCCGGTTTCTTCAATAGGCGACGGAACGGTCGTAAAAGCGCAATTGAACGGAGGTTACGGCAATTACGTTGAAATAAGACATGCCAACGGATATATTACCGGCTACGGACATCTTTCAAAATACGGCAGAGGAATAAAAAAAGGCGTAAGAGTCAGGCAGGGGCAAATCATAGGTTATGTCGGAAGCACCGGCCTTTCAACGGGGCCGCATCTTGATTTCAGAATTCAAAAAGACAGAAAATTCATTAATTTTCTCACCATGAAAACACCGCCGACAACCGCATTGTCCGGCAAAGACAAAGAATCTTTTAACGTTTACAAAAATTCAATTCTGGCCGAGCTGGAAAAAGACATAAGCCCGATAAACAAACAAAATGAAAATGAAGTAAATGAAGATATTGTTACCTCACTAGAAGAGCAGCCGACGCACTGATAAATAAAATGCATTAACCGCAGCGGCTTTTTAATATCTGTTTTGCCGATTCAAAATCTTGCGGAGTCGTTATTTTGAAGTTTGGAAACCCTGTTTCCGCAATCGCGACTTTTTTTGATTTTTCAATAAGCATTGAATCGTCGGTGGTATTTTTTGCGATTTTTTTTGCGTATGCTTTAAAAAGAAGTCCGGTTTCAAAAATTTGCGGCGTTTGAACATTCCACAAAACGTTTCTGTCCAAAGTTTTTTTAACAAAACCGCCAACTGCGGTTTTTATTGTATCTTTGGTTTTTTCCGCTGCTGTCGCGGCGCCGTACTTTGCGGCTTTATTAAGAACGGCAATGATGTCTTTTTTGTTTATCAAAGGTCTTGCCGCGTCGTGAACGGCTACATAATCCATATCTTTTCCGACTAATTTAAGTCCGTTTTTTACGGAATCGAATCTTTCTTTGCCACCCTTTATGACTGCGAAGCGGAGATACGGCAAACGGCTAACGGCTAACGCGGATCGCTTCGTCAAGGCAATGCCTTTCCGCTCAATGACGGACTCTGCAATACTTATAAATTGTTCGGTAACCACGACGATTATTTGTTTAAAAACTTTTAATGAAGCGAACGCTTCGACGCTCCATAAAAAAACCGGTTTGCCGCATAAATCCAAAAATTGTTTCGGCGTTTTTGCGCCGAATCTTTTGCCGGATCCGCCTGCGACTATTATTGCCGCTGCTTTCATTTAATGCCTGCCGTTTCCGTTTTTGCGGCCGCTTAAGAGAGGTTCGTTGTTTTCGGAAAGTTTTCCGAAAACCATTCTGCCCGACGAAGTTTGTATTATTGAAGTTACATTGAGTTCAACTTTTTTACCGACATATTTTCTTCCGTCTTCAGCAACAACCATTGTGCCGTCGTCCAAATAACCTATCGCCTGATTAGGCTCTTTTCCTTCTTTTACTAGAAATATCATTACGCTCTCTCCCGGAAGAAAAATCGGAGTAAGCGCGTTTGACAAATCATTTATGTTTAAAACCGTTATACCCTGAATTGCCGCCATTTTGTTAAGATTAAAATCAGTCGTTATTATTTTAGCGTTAAGATCCTTGGCAAGTTCCGTGAGCTTTGAATCCGTTCCGTTAAGATTGTTGTAATCTTTATCGTATATTTTTGTGGCAACGGCTTCCGATTTTTGAAGCTTCGCGACGATATCAAGCCCTCTTTTTGAACGGTTTCTTTTTATCGCATCGTTTGAATCGGCAAGTTTTTGCAGTTCTTCCAGTACGAATTTAGGTATTACAAGCGTCGCCAGTAAAAATTTTGTTTCCGCCATATCCAGAATTCTGCCGTCTATAATGGCGCTTGTGTCCAAAAGGATAGGCTCAAGCGGTTTTGTTTTTTTTGAAATTTTCAGAATGTCTTTATCAAGAAGGTCAAGCTCGTCTTTTTTTCTTACGGCGATAACCATGCCGAAATACGAGAAAACTATTTTAATAAGCAAAGAATACTTTTCAAAGAAAATGTCTATTCTGTGATTGTCCATAAGATAAATGCCGTAATCCAGAAGTTTTGCTGCAATAAGCCCCATAACAATACCTATTATCGCTATGACCAGCGTATCCAGAGGGGTTTTTTGAAAAAAATATTCCAATATTACGATTGCCGTTGATATTGCGAGCCCTATCATCACGCTTTGCAATGTCGGTTCCACCTGAATGTAGGCTATCAGCGGTCCTGCCAAAATAATTAAAATTCTTACGATCCAAATTAACATGATTACCTCATAAATTTATTCAATAATTTTAAAGCGCTTTTTGTGTCGGGACAAATCCCTGTCCAGATTTTAAATCCGTGCGCGCCCTGTTTTATCAGCATTCCCTCTCCGGTGAAAAACCTAATTTTATTTTCTTTTGCCGCTTTTACAAAAGGAGTAGGTTTGTTATAAATTAAATCGTATATAACGGCGTCTTGCCCGATATTATTTATTTCAAAAGGAAGCGCATCCGTTTTTTTCATTCCGCACGCCGATGCATTCACTATCAGCTTGCATTTAGGAAGAATGTCTGAAATTTTGCTTACGGAAAGAGCTTCAATTTTGAATTCTTTTGCGAGCTTAACCGCGTTTTTATGCGTTCTGTTGGATATATATATATGTTTTGCTCCGCCGCTTTTGAGCGCATATATAACGGCGCGCGCGCCGCCGCCCGCGCCGAATACCAGCGCGGTATTTCCTTTAACTTTGACGTTTTTTGAAATCAGATCCGAGCTGAAACCGGAATAATCGGTATTGTATCCGTAAAGCTTTCCGTTTTTTAAGGCTATTGTATTTATGCTTCCTATAAGTTTTGAGGCTTTGTCTGCGTAATCCAAATATTTCATGGCTTCGGTTTTGTGCGGTATTGTTACGTTTATTCCGGAAAATCCCAAAAGTTTTAAAGCTTCGACGGTTTTTTTTAAATTTTTCGGTTCAACTTCAAAAGGCATATACGCGCAGTTAAGTTTTTCTTTTTCAAACCAGGCGTTCTGCATCTGCGGCGAAAAAGAATGTTTTACAGGATATCCTAAAACGGCAAATAATTTAGTTTCAGTATTTAGCATCAATTCTCTCTTTTGCCGCTTCATTTTCAGGGTCAATCGCGAGGACTTTCTTCCAGGTCAAAAATTCCCTGTTTTTTTCACCGATGATTTCGTAAGCGTTTGCCAGCTTTATCAGTGTCATAATGTTTTCCGGCTGTTCGGAAAGACGTTTATTGTAAATTGAAATCACGTCAAAAATAATTTCTTTGTCTATGTGTTCGGCATGGATAATTTTTTTCTTCTTTTCTTCCTGTGATTTTATAAAACCTGAAGTAAACAGCAGGCATGCGGCCAGAAAAAAAACGACGGATATTTTCTTTCTCTCCAAAAGCACATACCTGTCGTTAAAAATTTTCTCTTTAAAAAAAATATTTATTTTTTGTATGCGGGCAGGTTTATAATAATAAATCCACCCGAAAATCAAAAACACTAAAGATAAAAGATATATCAGTAATACCATTGTTCTGCCTTTTAAATGCCGACAGCGAGGGAGTTTCCGCGGCTGCTATACATCTATGCCTCAATGCATCCGCGCGTCTATTTGTTTTTCTTGCCGCTCTTTTTTTGTTTGCTTTCAACTTCCGCAATTATCTTTTCTTCGGCTGCCGCAAGTTCTTCCTGTATTTTCTTCTCTTCCTCGGCTTTCAGCTTTTCTGCCGTTTTAATCATTTCGGGAGTAGGCGGATCGCTCTTTTCATATACCTCTTCGGCATCATTTCCTTTTAAAGCGCTTCTTGTATATACGCATCTTGCGTTCCATAAAAGCCAGCTTGGAATATCCAGATCATAGCAAGCCTGTATTTGCGCTCTTATCTGCTCTTTTCCGTACGGATAGTTAAACATCGTAAAATCCTGCAGCCACGGGCGCAGCTTTTCTCTCGGTATTCTGTTCATCGCGCCTTCCAAAGCTTTATATACGACTATATACGGTTCTTTATTGGGATCGGATAATCCGAACTCGCCTTTATAATAGTGTGACGGATAAACCATGGGGCTTACATAATCGACCCACTCCGTCATTTCAACTATTTTCTGGCCGATCCCCATGTCGGTGTCCGAAGTTGTCGTTCCGCCGAAAACGTCGATTGATATTTTAGCGCCTTTGCTCTTAAGTCTTTTGTTTGCTTCTTTTAAGAAATCTACAATCGCCTTTGAAGCCGTTTCGCTTGAGTGGTCTTTGTTGCTGTAAACGCAGTTTTTTGTGTTGCCGTCCGAAGGAAACCTTATGTAATCAAACTGGATCTCTTCAAATCCGAGTTCGACAGCCCTTTCGCATATTTCAAAAGTGTATTCCCACGCATCTTTGCTGTACGGATCAAACCATGTCATGTTTTTTCTGTCAGTCCAGAGCGAACCGTCGGGATTTTTTACGGCCATAGAAGGTTTTTTTCTGGGCATTTTGTCGTCTTTGAAAACAACTATTCTTGCTATGGTGTAAATATTTCTTTCTTTCAGTCTGGCAAGATATTCTTTTATATTTTTGATAGCGCCAACATACGTGCCGTTTGCTTCCGCGCTCTTTACGCCGTCTATATAAACCTCTCCTTCCATTTCTTTTATGTCGATAACCGCCGTGTTCAATTCGGTATTGTCAAAAAGATCTATTACCGCGGTCCTGTGTTTGTTAGGTCCGCTTATCCATGCGGAAAGATGGATCCCTCTGATATATTTTTCAGGTTCCGGAGCTATTTCAACGGAAACCTCCGCCGCAACCGTTTCAATAAGAGCTTCTTCTTCCTGAGGCTGCTCTAAAATTGTCGTTTTTGAAAATGACGCGATACTTGCGCATGCCGAAGTCAGAAGGATCGCAAATAAAGATGCCGCAGCAGCAATGTGTTTTAAAGTTTTTTTATTCATGATTGAAATATTGTACAGATATAAACCTTTGTTGTCAACAATATTTAGATGAACGAAAGCATGGAGACTCTTCTATTTTCCCTCTTTTTAAGAAAAAATATTGTATAATAGTTTCATGAAAAAAATGTTTTTGTCATTAATTTTTATTTTGTATGCCGTTTTGCTGTCATGGGCGGCAGGCGAGCGGTACATAGTATTTTTTGCCGAAACTTCAGATATCCCGGAAGCTGTCGCGGATAAAATACTTTTCTCAAAAAGATTTTGCATGACAATTCCCGTTACGGCAGGCAGTACTGTTCCTGCCGGCATTGAAGAGCTTGTGTCGCGCGGCAGGCTTGAGCCTTCTCTGGTTTTTGAGCCTGAACCGGTATTTCCCATTCTGGCTACAATTTACAGCGCGAGCGAAAAAAAATCCGACAGGCAGGGATTTAACGAGTTTGTAACCGGCGGAATGAACGAGTTTGAAACGGCGGTAAATAGGGAAAAGTTCGGAGTATTTTTAAATTCCGGAAACGTTTCGCATAATATATTGTATTATTTTGCGGGATTGAAGTTATCTTGGGTAAATATTGATAATATGGGAGAGCCTTTTAAGGGCGCGTATAAAATTGACGGAGTCACTACATTTTCAATATATAAAAATTTTCCTAACGCGCAGAAAGATATTATGAAATGGCTTGAAGCGCGGAAAGAAACGGTAGTCCCCGTGCTTCTTACAAAAAGGCATCTGAAAAATGCCGAGCTTATGGGATATATTATTGACTTATTTGACAGAAGCAAATATATAAAGCCTGCGGTGCCGCTGTATATATCGCTGGTTGAAAGCGAAATGATAGCCGAAAAAGAATCCGTTTCTTTTGAACTTCTTTCCGTAAGACCGGCCGTTATGACCAAACTTTATTCTGCAGTGTCGTTTATCAACGAATATAAAGATTCCGGCGATTTCCTTGGGTATTCCTATAAAAATGCGCAAAGCGAACTTGTATATTTGTGCAGTCATGATTTGTTAAAAGGCGTATCCGCCAATAAAACGGCAAGCCAGAGAATGTTTGACGCCGCATACAATAATATATTCAGGCTTTTGGGCGCGGAAGCTCCTTCCGATAAAGATTTATACGCTAAAAAACCTGCCGTAAAAGACGGTAATTTATACGCCGGTACGGAAGAAGTTATGCATACGGAAATAAATCCTACGGACGGAGGCATTTCCGCGGAAAATGACGGAATAATAAAAAATCTTACGGTCGTTTCTAAAGACGGTTCAATAAATATAACGCTTTCTTTTGAAGATGAGAAAGGCAAAGAAGAAATATCGTATATAGACATATATATAGATATGAATAATTTTGAAGGAGCCGGTTCGACTTCAATGCTTCCCGGCGCAGGCGGCTTTCTTACTCCCGATTCGGCATGGGAATATGCATTAAGGGTCGAAAAAGATAAAGTTACGCTTTACAGGCATTCCGCTGATTCGATGACGTTTTTATCGGAAATCCAGTATTCGGGGCAGTCTTTTTCGATCCCCCAAAAATACATACGCGGAAATCCTGCAAACTGGGGCTATCAGGCCGTGGCGGTAATCGAATCGGAAGGCAGATCGAAAATCGCAGACTTTTTTGTTCAAAGCTCGCAAAGCAGAGAAAGTTTCCTTTCGGTAAAACCTTTTCAGATTCCGGCGGTCAGGATAAAAAAATAAAAAAAGGCGGCAGCCCGGAAGTTCGGGATTTTAGCGGCTCCCCGCAGTTGGCGCCGTGACAGAAAAATACTTCGTCATCCTTTAAAAAAAGGGAAACATTCAGCGATAAATAAGAGGATTTTTAGAGAAACCGGATATGGATAATCAATATAATCTTAACAGTCATATTAAAAAGGAGTTTTTTGTTAAGACTCTTTTTTTTGTTTCCGCGATTTTTTTTGTTTTATTTTGCGGCTGCGCGCCGCATAAAATCAGCAGGATACCGTTAATGCACGATGAGCCGGTCATCGAACAGCCGGCCGTAAAAATAAAAAAAGCGACGATAAGTTTTGCCGGAGACTGCACTCTCGGCGGAGATAGGGAGAGGCAAGGTTATTACGGGCATTTCGATTGGTATTTCAATGAGATAGCGAAAAAAGATCATTCTTATTTTTTGTCCGGAGTTAAGGAAATTTTTGAGAAAGACGATTATACAATAGTAAATCTTGAATGTCCTCTTACCGACTTTAAAAACATCAGGGAAAAAGATCCTAAAGCAGCCAAAACGGGCAAAAAAAACGAAAAAAAACCGCCAAAAAAATCAAAACACAAATACTACAATTTTAAAGGATTGCCCGAGTACGCGATCATTCTTTCCTCAGGAAATGTCGACGCCGTAAGCATGGCCAATAATCATAGTTACGATTACGGACAGGAAGGTTATGACGAAACATTGCAAACGCTGAAAAAATTCGGCATAGATTATGCGGCTTATGACGATTATATTTTAAAAGAAATCAATGATATCAAAATAGGCGTCTTGTCTTACGCGCAGATATCGCACAAACCGGCTTCAAAAAGCGAAATAAAAACCGCCATAGACAATTTGAAAGAGCAGGGAGCGGAAGTAATAATAGTCTGCCAGCATAACGGCGTTGAAGGCTCATATTATCCGACGGAGAGCCAAAAAGAGCTGGCGCGTTTTATTATAGACAGCGGCGCCGATATTTATGTCGGACATCATCCGCACACGCTGCAGGGCATAGAACTTTATGAAGGAAAACACATACTGTATTCGCTCGGCAACTTTGTTTTCGGCGGAAATTCAAACCCTAAAGATAAGGATTCGCTGATAGCGCAGATACTGATAGAAATTGTTGAAGAAGAGAAAACGCTGGAACTTAATTTGATTCCGGTCTCCATATCTTCAATCAAAGAAAGGAACGATTACCGTCCGAAAATTCTTGAAGGCGACGAGAAAAAAAGAGTGCTGGATAAAATAAACGAGCTAAGCAAAGATTTGAATTTTGAATGGACGGAAGAAACAAATAACAAAGAATAAACGGAGCCTCTGAAAATTATCTTTGTTATCAACCCGCCGTATTTGTTATTACGGCAAAGAGAGGTCTTAGAAATGTCCAATACCATTTCTTACGTTTACGGGAACAACCTATATTTAAACATAACAAACAGATGCATGATGGCATGCCCTTACTGCATAAAACATAAATGGTCAAATGATTTCCGCGGAAACGATTTAAAACTTGACAAAGAACCTACCGTCAGGGAAGTTATTGAATCCATAGGCGACCCTAAAAAATATGACGAAATAATTTTTTGCGGTTACGGCGACGCGCTGGTAAAGCCGGAAGAAACGGCCGAAATATCAAAGTGGATAAAAGATAACGGCGGAAAAGTCAGGATAAATACGGCAGGGCTTGCAAACCGCTGCCACGGCAAAAACATTCTTCCGCTGTTTAAAGGACTTGTGGACGCGATATCCATAAGTTTAAACGGCACAAACCCAAAAGAACACAATGAACTTAACCGCCCGATGTTTCAAGAAGAATCTTTTGACGAAATAATAAAATTCGCAAAACTTGCGAAAGAGTACATTCCTACGGTAGTTATTACCGCGGTAAAACTGCCGGGGCTTGATACGTCAAAAATAGAGCAGATGGCAAAAGACGCCGGAGCGCATTTCAGGCTTCGCCCTTATTTAGATGAAAAAGAAAATTGAACTGCAAAAAATCGTCAAACTTCTTTCCGTGGCTTTAGGCATTCTTATTTTATCGAGAGTGCTTGCTTTTACGGGGCTCATGTTCATGCACGCTTACGTAGAAGCCGACGGAAAAACATACACCGTCATACCCTACAAAAATATCCCCTTAAAAACCGTTTTGCAAAAAAACGGTATTACTCTTGGAGAAACGGATTTAATTTCCAAGGACATAAATAAACCGATAAAAACTTTGAAGACGGTTAAAATCATCAGAGTAACAAAAGAAAAAAAACAGATCAACGAATCGGCGCCGTTTAGAATGACGTGGAGCAGAACTTATAATTCCAACCTGAGAAAAGTCGAACTCCAGAAAGGCGTTGAAAAGACAAGCACAAAGGACGTTATAGAAACGTATCACGACGGAATTTTTCACGGCAGGGAGGTTTTAAGAGACAGAACGATAGCAAAAAACTTCTACAGGCTCGCGCTGCTTGACAATAAAAACAAAATTGAAAAAATTTACGATTTATCAAAAGCCGAAAGAATGAAAATGGTCGCGACCGCGTACTATCCGGGCGACCCTCTTGCATGGGGCGACGGAACCGTAACTTTCCTCGGACAAAAAATGCAGCGCGGAATAGTCGCCGTTGACCCGAAAGTCATACCGCTGAAAACAAGATTATTCGTATCGGGATACGGATACGGTTATGCAGGCGACACGGGCAATCTCATAAAAGGAAACCGAGTGGATTTGGGAGTAAACAATGCGCAGGAAGAGCTTTCGTGGATGTTCCGCGACGTTGTGGTTTATATACTTGAACCTTCGGAAAAATATTGAAAACGCAGAGACATAGACCCATGGACGCATAGCTGTGCAGTCAAAACTGAACGGAATTATCCCGCAGCATAAAAAACAACAGCCGCTATATCAAATAAACATTCCGTTACCCATTACCTTTTATCCGTCTCTTGTCATCTCGGCGTAAAAAGTGTTTTTGTATTTCAACAACAGCCAAAGGAATTATTGAAAGCAGTATTACAATTATCCAGTGCGCCCAGCTTATTGGAACCAGATAAAAAATATCCGCCGCGGGTTTTATAAGCACGACGGCGAAAAGTATTCCTATTGAAAGCATCGCGCACCAAAACAAAGATTTGTTTGACATCCACCCGAGCTTAAAAATAGATTTTTTATTGCTTCTCACGTTAAATATGTGGATAACCGACGAAAAACCCAATATAAGAAATGCCATTGTCTGCCCTGTCATATGCGACGCTTCCGCGGCTGAAACTGCAATCGTAACAAATTTGCCTATATAAAAACCCGCAAGAGTTATGATCGTAAACACTGCCGC
>WRNH01000081.1 GCA_009776745.1 Endomicrobiia bacterium
CTGGTCTGGTCTGGTCTGGTCTATGTAACATCTTTTTTTACCTTTTTTGTTTTACCATCAGCAATGTAAATGTATGTAATATTTTATTACTTGTTCCTAGTTTCTTGAATTATATAATAAATGTTTATAAATAACAATATTTAAACCCAATGGGCGAAATGAACATCCTCGCAAAAAAACTGCGGCGCATTTGCCAGAGTGTGTTCACACCCTGATTATAACGGGTACCTCTAAAAACCCCTGTTTGTCCCGAGCATCTCTATCGGGAATCCACGTTGCTTTTTTCTCGACGACTATGGCAAACATGGATTCCCGTTTTCACGGGAATGACATGGTGTAGACAGGGCTTTTAGAAAGACTCATTGCCGTTTTTGCCGCGCAAAGAGAGGCTTGACAATAATAGAATATCTGTTTAATATATGCTTTGTATGAAAAAATACATTTCATGTTTGATTATTTTATGCCTGTTCCATTTTCATCTTTACGGCGAAGAAACGAAGCCGGAGAATACCTCCCTGCCTAAGCCTAATATATTCCACAATATTGGAGAAAATTTATTAGATTCAGTTACGTATAATTACGGTTTAAACTTTATCGGCGCCGCAGCCGGGACGTGGATAATTATAGAAACAGGCCTTGATTGGAAGTGGAGAAATACCGCATTTGATAACAGATGGATGGAAAATGCCGGCAATATTGCAATGCCGCTGGTCAATGTTGCTTCGGTAGCTACTCCTTTGATTTTTTATATTTCTGGCAAATATTCGGAAAATGAAAAAACGATAATTGCCGCTAAAGCCCTGACGCAATCGCTTATACTGACGGTGGCAGTACAATCAACTCTCAAAACGATCACCGGACGAAGAGAACCGGGACTTCAAGACAGGTCAAGCCTTTTTGACGACGATCTTCACCAAAGGATTTACGGAGAGGATGATTTTAGCAATGTTTGGGATTGGTTCAACATGGATTATGTTAAGGGATGGCCAAGCGGACATACCGCAAATGCTTTTGCCGCAGCCGCAACGTTATCGGAAATTTACCACGATAACATGTGGGTAAAAGTCGGGGCGTACGGCTATGCCGCGTTCATTGGTTTTGGAACTACGACAACTTCACATTGGTTATCCGAAGCGTTTGCCGGAGCATTGATCGGTTATGCCATAGGAAAAACCGTAGGAAAAAGTTACAGGAAATTTTCAGACGGGAGCAAAGAAAAAAGTCAGGCGTCGTTTTATCCTTATTTTTCCGGAAGTTCCGCAGGAATAATTATCCGCGCGTCAATATAGCAAAATACGGCTGAAAAGGCGAACCGGTTTTCAATTGAAAATCGAATAGGTCAGTTTTAGCCGAGGCTCCATCGAATTTGCCTATACGTCTTTAAAAAATTGTAGTGCTATTGCCGCAAAAAAAGCGTTGTTCTGCGCTTACATTCAAATCGTCACTAAGTCCGTAACCGGATCCCGCAGAGTATTGCCGTTATTATCCGGCAATGCTGTTATAGTTCTTATCTTCGCCATCATTGAGCATAAAAATCTGATATGTTTTGAGATTGATAAAAACGTTAAAATTTTTTGGACTTTTTTTTATATTCTGTGTATAATAACTGCATAATGAAAAAATTTATTGAGAAATGGCTTTCGGAAAATTTAATAAATCCGCAGCAGGCAAAGCAGATGATTGCGGACATTGAAAAAGACGTTGCGGAAAAAAGTTCAAAAAAAATAATTTTCGCTTTTTCGATAATAGGTTCCGCGCTGGCAGGCGTCGGCGCCATTCTTTTTATCTCGGCAAACTGGCAGTATATACTTGGCATAGCAAAAATCATTTCGCTGGCGGCAATTACTTTTATTGCCGCATACTCCGGATATTATTTGGAATATGAAAACAAAAATTATCCTAAAACCGGCAGTTCGCTTTTGTTTTTGAGCGCGATGCTTTTCGGCGCGCTGATTTTTCTTACGGCACAGACATATCATGTCGAATCAGCCGGCAGGCTTCATCTTCTCGTATTAATATGGCTGCTGTCAATAATACCGTACGTATATTTGTTCAAATCTAAAGCCGCGGCGGTTCTTTCGATTGTTCTATTTTTCACATGGCTGGCGGTATTTATCACAACTGTCCATAATCCGTACAACTTTGAACACGCGTTTCCGTTGCTTTTCTGCTGCACTGCAACAGCCGTATTCTCATTCGGAAAATTTCATGAATTTATTACCGGATTTGAAGATCTTGCGCCTGTTTTTGAAAAAATCTCGGTTTTTATCATTTTTCTGTGCCTGTTTATAATGACATTCGGATATTTTTCAAAACAGCCGCTGTTCATAGCGGAATTTTTTCCGGACGGAAGTTTAATTTCCAAAGCGGTAATACACGCAATCTTTCTTGCGCCTGTTTTTATTCTGCTTTCGTCTTTTATTTTTAATCCCTCAAAAATCAAACACAATGATGCGGAAATTATTCTAATCCTTTGTATTTTTTCATATTGCCTTATATTAAACAATACTCATCTAATCGAACGCATTTTCAGCGTACAAAGTACGGATTACGGGTATTACGGATACGAAATTCCAAGCTTTTACCGTATTTTCATAAACATCTTTTTCGCTTTATCCGTTCTCGGGCTGATACTTACGGGGTATCTCAGAAAGAGAATGTTTTACGTAAATTTGGGAATACTCTGGCTTGTAATTTTTATAATCTTAAAGTATTTTGACATTTTCTGGAAACTTTTGCCGCGGGCTGCATTTTTCCTTGCAGGCGGCGGTTTGCTCATAGGTTTGGCATGGTTTTTCGAGCATAAAAGGCGCGAAATCAAAACGGAGTTTAAAAAAAGTGAATAGGAAAAAATATTTTTTGCTTCTGCTTTCCGCGTGGTTTTTAATGATAGGCTCTTACACTGTTTATAAAGAGTCTTTGCTGCGTTATGGAAAAGAAGTAATGCTGCGCGTTATTCCCGTGGACCCGAGAGATTTATTCCGCGGAGATTACGTGATTTTAAGTTATGAAATAAGTTCGATATCCGGAGAACAGAAAATTTTCGGAAGTTACGGCGAAGATGCGGAAGAAGAAAAAATTTACTACGGCGAAACCGTTTATGTTGCTTTAATAGAAGACGGAGAGTATTACAAAGGCGGAAATATTTATAAAAGCCGTCCGAAAAGAGGACTATTTATAAAAGGAAAAATAAGAGATGGCGCCATAGTTTACGGGATAGAGAATTTCTTTGTTCCTGAAGGCGAAGGCAAAATTATAGAGGATGCCAGAAACAGAAATAAAGTTTCGGCTAAAGTCTTTATTAATTCGTACGGCAGCGCATTGGTAAAAGAACTGTATATAGACGGAAAAAAGGCGGTTTTTAAAAATAAAAATGAAGAAAATTATTAATTTATTTGTTTGTTGCCTCATGTTTTTTTGTTTCTCGGCAGTTTACGCGAACACGGAAAATAAGACCCCGAAAGCGGCGCCGGTATATGTTATCATCGACGGAAACGCTTTTTCGGGAGTCAGCATTTACCCGATAACGTCAGAAACCAAATTTTTTTCCGTTAGAGAACTTGCCGAGATTTACAACGCGTCCCTGGAATGGAAGCCCGTAAGTTCCGCGGTAGCAATGCATATAAATAACAGGAAAATAGACATCAAAGCCAACAGCCGCGACGTAATTTTCGGAAAAACGGCAAAAAAACTGGAGATGCCTTCAAGGCTTATAAAAAACGAACTGTATGTTTCGCCGGAATTGCTGACTTTAAAAGAATTTTCAGATATAGTAATGTCTGAGACGTCATGGAACGGCAAAACTAACGTATTAACGATAAACTCCTACTCGAATATAGACGCCGTGAGATATTTTACAAGACCTGAAGAAACTCAAGTAGTAGTCGAACTGTCTGAAAATCTTCCTTATACGATATCAAAAGCAAGCGGTTCAATTATAATGAAAGTGCACCGCGGGCAGGTACAGAGAGATTTTGTATACGCAAACAACGGCGCCATAACCGACATTCTTTTCGCAACCGAAGGAAGAGACGCGACAATAAAAATAAATCTCCAGCAAACGCCAAAGCTTGTAAAAAGCATGAAGTTAAAAGATCCTTACAGAATAGTTTTAGACATAGAACACTCTATTCCCGTGGACGTGACAATGCTTGCGCAATCTTCCGTGCCTGAATCCGAAGAGTATAACGTACTTCCCGATTATCTCAGAGACAGCGCAAAACTCCAGCCTGATGAGTACGGCGAATCTGAAATTACCGAAGTACTCGCTCCGATAGAATTAGGACAGGACAATCAGGATTTGGCTAAAGTGCCTGTGGTAAAATTTGAAGAGAAAACCATAGTTGACGACAGTTATGCGATCGTTGATGATCCGACTTTGGAAGATATGATGATCCCGGAAAAACAGGCTCCGAAGAAAAAACTTCTTAAAAAGAAAAGAGTTATCGTTGTTGACGCTGGTCACGGCGGAGAGGATCCCGGCGCCATAGGACCTAACGGATCTAAAGAAAAAGACGTAAATCTCGCGATAGCCCACGAATTAGTTAAAATTTTCAGCGCCGACAACGATTTCGAAATAATACTGACAAGAAAAGACGACACGTTTATACCGTTGGCCGACAGAACAAATATCGCGAATGAAAACAGCGCGGATCTTTTTATTTCCATACACTGCAACGCGAACTTTAACAGGGATGCCGGAGGATTCGAGATCTATTTCCTGTCGGAAAAAGCAACGGACGCGCAATCCGCAGCTACCGCTACTCTTGAAAACTCCGTTGTGGAGCTGGAAGGCAAACCTACAAAAAAACGCGCTCTGCTTCAGGAAATGTTATGGGCAATGACGGTAAACGAATATATCAACGAATCTTCGGAACTTTGCAGTTTTATAGCCGGAGAAACTCCCGGAAGGCTTAAAATTCCAAACAGAGGAGTTAAACAGGCAAACTTGTTTGTTCTAAGAGGAGCCCAAATGCCGGCCGTTCTTGTCGAAAGCGCTTTCATAAGCAATTATTCCGAAGAATCAAAGCTTAATTCGAAAAAATTCCGGACTGCGGTCGCGGATTCAATATATGAAGGAATTAAAAAATTTTATGCGCGCAAAGACAAAATTAAAATCAAAAAGTCAAAATAAAAAACCCATAGGGATTTTTGATTCCGGCTTTGGCGGCCTGACGGTAATGTCCGCCATGCGTAAAAAATTTCCGAATGAAAATTTAATTTATTTCGGAGACACGGCGCATGTGCCTTACGGTTCAAAATCAAAAGACGCGGTAATTAAATTCTCAAAAAATATTGCCGCTTTTCTTTTAAAAAACAATGTCAAATTGATAGTCGCAGCGTGCAATACGGCTTCCGCCTTTGCTTTGACGGCTCTTCAAAAAAGCGTGGACATTCCCGTGATCGGAGTAATAGAGCCCGGCGCGCAATCGGCGGTAAACGCCACAAAAATAAAAAAAATCGGCATTATAGGCACCGAAGGAACAATCAGCAGCAAATCATACGTAAAAGCAATAAAAAAAATTTCAAAAGCGTCGGTGTACGGGCAAGCCTGCCCGTTGTTTGTGCCGCTTGTTGAAGAAGGCTGGACTAACGATGCGGCAGCTTCGTATATCGCGCAAATTTATCTTGCTCCGTTAAGAGAAAAAAAAATAGACACTTTGGTTTTAGGCTGTACTCATTATCCGCTTCTAAAATCCGTTTTACAGAGGGCTGCCGGAAACAAAATAAATCTTATTGACTCAGCGGACGCGGTAACGGTTAAGGCCGGAAATCTTCTGGCAAATAATTTACTTTTAAACGATTCGAAAAAAAGAGGTTCTCTGTCGTTTTACGTAAGCGATAATCCGGAAAAATTTAAAAAAATAGGCGCGAAATTCTTCAAAGGCAGAATAAAAAAAGTAAAAAAAATAGATTTGGGATAACGGTAATTACGAATTACGGGGACTTCGGAACAAAATCCCTTCGCCCCAATTACGATTAGGAGAAACTTTTGAATTATAAATTGTCGGTTACAAAAGGTTTTGCTTCGGCGCACTGCTTAAGAGAATATAAAGGCAAATGCGAAAATATGCACGGACATAATTGGAAAGTGCGCGCCGCGTTTTGCGGAACTGAGCTTGATAAAACGGGTATGCTTTTTGATTTCACCGACATCAAAGCGCATTTGGATAAGATCATGAATTATCTCGACCACCAATTTCTCAACGACATTCCCCCTTTTGATGCCGTTAATCCAACGGCCGAAAATATAGCCGCTTACATATTTTCCGAATTAAAAAAATTTGAAACTCCGACGGCAAAAGTCTGCGAAGTTGAAGTATGGGAAAGCGAAACGTCTTCGGCGGCGGTAACACAAGAGTGAAGAGCGGAGAGCGAAAAGTGAAGATACGGCAAAAAGCAATAATATTATTCTCGGGCGGATTGGACTCGGCTACGGTTCTGTATTATGCGATTTCCAAAGGATATAAATGTCATTGCCTGATTTTTGATTACGGGCAAAAACATAACAAGGAAATAAAATCCGCAGAAAAAATCGCAAAACTAGTGAAAGCGGATTATTCAATCGTAAAAGTTAAGCTGCCGTGGTCTAAGGATTCCTTGACCGATAAAAGTAAAAAAGTTCCCGAACGCAAAACTATCGCAAACATTGTGCCGTCAACATATGTTCCGGGCAGAAACACATTATTTCTTTCTTTTGCTTTGTCATACTCGCAGTCAATAAACGCAGATTCAATATTTACAGGAGTAAACTCGGTAGATTTTTCAAATTATCCGGACTGCACTCCCGAATTTATAAAAGCTTACAACGGCGTTTTAAAATCTTTAAAAACAAAAATAACCGTAAAAACCCCTTTGGCAAAAATGTCTAAAGCGCAGATAATAAAACTCGGAACAAAGCTGAAAGTTCCTTATGAACTCACATGGACATGCTACAACGGATATAAAAAGCCTTGCGGCAAATGCGATTCTTGCAAACTCAGGGAAAAAGGATTCAGGGAAACCGGAATCTGCGATCCGGTTTTCAATTACAAATAAACAACGGCTGACAAAGCCGCAAATAACAATGAATAATGAACAAATAATAAATACCGGCAAACGTCAAGACAAATCCGCCGCTGCAAACGCGCAAAATGCAAATGCAGCCGGATTTGCCGTTAATTCTTCGCCATTAACCGTATTGAACGCGCATTGCCGCTTTCGCAATGACAAAAGAAAAGTTAAACGTCCCGCTTTTGCCAACTGTTCGCCGCCGTTAAAAGTTCCCGTATACGAAATATTTTTTTCCTATCAGGGCGAGGGTTTGTATACCGGACTGCCGCAGATTTTTGTAAGATTTGCCGGATGCAATATAAAATGCGGCTACTGCGATACGGCATACTCCGTAAAAATATCGGACAAAGCGTATTATATGTCCGCGCAAGATCTGCTAAAGCAAATTAAAAAGATTTATAAAGACAATAAAAAAAGTTTTTCATTCGGAAAGCCTTCCGTCGCGCTTACCGGCGGCGAGCCTCTTATCCATGCCGGCTTTCTTAAATATTTTTTGCCGATGCTTAGAAAAGAAGGTTTTTGCGCATACCTTGAAACAAATGCCACAATGCCGGAACGGTTAAAAAAAATTCTGAAGTTTTGCGGCATAGTTTCCATGGATTTTAAGTTTGCTTCGGATTGCGGAAAAAGTTTTTGGAAAAAACATGAAGAGTTTTTAAAGATTGCAAAAAATAAAGTTTTTATTAAATGCGTTATAACAAATAAAACAAAATTCGCCGAAATACAAAAAAGCGTATCAATAATAAAAAAAATATCAAAAAATACCCATCTTATACTGCAGCCTTCTGCGGATAAGCGCAGCAGACCAAAGCTTGCTGATATTTACAGGTTTTATTCTTACGCACAAAAGCAGCTTCCAAACATTCACTTAATGGCGCAAATGCATAAAGTTTACGGAATGCGATAAATACAATTACGAATTGGGTCTCTCTAAAAACCCCACTTTTGTCATTGCGGGCTTGACCCGCAATCTATGGTTCACCCTTCGGCTGCGCTCAGGACAGGCTGTTGTGGAATAATGTCTTTTTAACAATTGCGGCTCGGTGTCCGCAATAGCGACACTGAAAATACAGGTTTTTAGAGAAACCCGATTACAAATAAAAATCCCTCAGCCGTTGATTCGTAATTGCTTTTATTGTCCTGACAATTTTTTAATTTCGGCGTCAGCGGGTTTACCGTATTTTATATCGTACTTTTTCGCAAGCTGGTAATTTGCTATAGCTTCTTCATTTTGTCCGTGTTTGGCATATATATTTCCCATACCCATATATGATCCGCCGTACTTCGGATTTATTTCCGTGATTTTTTTATAGTCGGCAAAAGCATCGTCAAACATATCTTTTGAAAAATAAATCTCGGCTCTCTTATAATAAGCAAGGAACGCGGCCGGCGATATTTCTATGACGCGGCTCAAATCTTTTATCGCTTTATCTTTATCGTCAAGCATAACGTACAAATCAGCCCTCAACATGTAAGCTTGCAGGTGGTACGCGTCTATTTCCAATACTTTTGTAAAATCTTCAAGGGCCGCTTCATATTTTTTGTTTTTCATATTGGCATTCGCTCTGTTAAAAACAGCGTCCGCGCTCATTGACGCCGGCGTTTGTTTGGATGTTAACGGCGCGGGAGCCGCCTTAGGTTCCCGTTTTTCAGGTTTTATTTCCGTTTTAGACTCCATTTTCGGAGTTTCTGTTTTTTGTTCGGATTTAGGAAGTTCTTTTTGCGGCTCTGCCTTTGGCAGTTCCGTTTTAACAGGCTCCGTTTTCGGTTTTTCCGCTTTTTTAGGAAGACCTTCCGCTTTTGGCTCAGGCTTTTTTATATCTTCTTTTTTAGATAGTTTATCATCAGAAGAACTCTTCTTTCCGAACAGCCTTGCAAAGAAACCCGCTTTCTCTGGCTTTGCTTCTTTTTTAGGTTCTTCTTTTGCTTTCGGAAGAACATCTTTCTTTTCCTGAACGTCTGCCGGTTTTTTCTGTTCTAAAATATCTTTCTTATCCGTTTCTTCTTTTTTAATTTCAGAAGATTCATCCTGCTTTTTAGTTTCCAAAACTTTCTCTTCAGACTTTGTTTCCACTTTTGTTTCAGGCAGTACGGCTTCCTTTTTTTGCTCAGCCTTAATAGGTTCCTGCTTCTTCACGGGAACTTCCGTCTTAGGCTTTTCTATCGGCACATCAATTGCGGGATTAAGTTTATATGCCTTTTCAAAATCTTCTTTTGCATTCTTCTCTTTCTCAAGTTTTAGATAGCACAAACCGCGGTCTCTGTAAAATTCAGCATTCATATTTTCGATATTTATAAGTTCCGTAAAATCCTTAACGGCAGCGCTATATTGTTCATGCTTTAAAAGAAATTTTGCTTTTTCTATTCTTATGCCGATATCCGAAGAATTCAATTTCAAAGTTTTTTCATAATCCTTGGAGGCTTTTTCTAAAATGTTTTTCTTATCGTATATTCTGGCTTTCAGCAAATAAAACGAAAAATCCTTTGAATCCAAGTCGATGGCTTTGGAAATATCCTCTATGCTCTTATCAAAATTTCCAAGTTTAAATTCCGCTTCCGCTTTGCATGAATACACGACCTTATCCTGAAAACCGTACTCCAAAGCTTTAAAAAGATAGTTTACCGCTTCCGGATAATTTTCAAGTTTGCAACAGCAGATACCCATATATTTATGAACTTCCGTTTTATCGGTTTTTAATTCAAGAGCTTTTTTCATGCTCTCATAACAGCCTTTATAGTCCTTAAGATTAAACTGCACGAATCCTCTGAAATAATATACGCTCGAGTTGCCAGGCGCAAGTTCAATAACTTTATTAACGTCGTCTAAAGCTTTCTGAAAAGCGTTCTTATAAACATTGTGTTCGGCGCGCATTGCGTATGTCTGAGGATTTTTTTCGTCGAGTTTCATGGCATTTTCAATATCTTCCATAAAACCGGCTTCCTGCTTTGACGCCTGCCTTATCTGCGCTCTTTTTAAATAGGTGTCGGCGTCAGGATTAACCGCAATGGCTTTTGTAAAATCATCTTCCGCCTCTTTTAACTTTTTTATATCAAAGTAAAAATTCCCTCTTGCCTTAAACACGGAAGCTTCCTTGCCTCCGCTCAGTTTTTCGGCCTGTTTATAATCTTTTAAAGCATTTTCAATGTCTTTTTTGCGCTCATATAAAAGAGCGCGCTTTATATAATGGTTAAAATTATCGGGTTCGGCGGCTATCGCTTCATTAGCCTCGCCGAAGGTCGTGATACTTGAATAATCTTTTTGCGGCTGCCCTGAAGACGATTTATCTTCTTCAGTCTTTTCAACTTGTTTGGTTTCCTCAGTTTTAACTTCAACCGCGGCTTCCTCTTTATCTTTTTTCTCATCTTCAATTACAGCCTGTTTTTCCTGCTCCGCTTTCAGCCCGGCAGCTTCTTTTCCGGCTTTTTCTTCGGCCTCAGCTTTAACTCTTGCCTCTTCGGCAAGCCTCGCTTGTTTCTGTTCCTGAGCCAATTTTTCAGCCTCAAGAGCGGCTTGCAATTCGGCGTCCTGCTTTGCCTTTCTTTCTTTTCTTTCAGCCTCTTCTATAGCCATTTCGGCTTCAAGCTTAGCTTTTGCTTGTTCAGCCCTTTCCTGTTCTTGGCGGGCAATCCTTTCGGCTTCTTCTTTAGCTTTTCTCTCAGCTTCAGCTCTTTCCTGTTCAAGCCTTGCTTGTTCTTCTCTGGCTAAACGCTCTCTTTCTTCAGCTTCTGCTTTTAGTCTGGCTGCTTCTTCAGCTTCTTTTCTCGCCTTTTCTTC
>WRNH01000082.1 GCA_009776745.1 Endomicrobiia bacterium
TAGTTAATTTGCTTGTTGACGGCGTTGTCGATTCCGTAAAAAATTCAAAAGCGTATAAAATATATGTGTGCAATATTATGACGCAGCCCGGAGAAACAAAAGATTATAAACTGTCGGATCATATAAAAGCGATTGAAGAACATTCGTACAAAGGAATTATAGACTGCGTTTTAACGAATAAAGGCAAAGTTCCTCAAAAAGTTTTGAAAAGATACAGACGTTACGGATCTCATCAGGTCGAATCCGATAAGGTTAATGTAAAAACGGTAAAAAGCAGTTTGTTTTCCGACGAGATTTATGCGCGGCATGACAGCGGTAAATTAGCGGACGCAATAGTTAAAATAATTAAGGGAAACAAAAAATGATCAAGATTGTCATTATTGCCCACGGAGGACTTGCTCAGGAACTTTTAAATTCCGCGGAGATGATTGCCGGAAAACAACCCAACGTTTATGCGTTAAACCGCGGCATGCAGGACAGTCTTGCGCAGATGCAGCTGAAAATAGACGCATTGCTGAAAGATATAAGCGATGAAAACGGGATTCTGATTTTGACCGACATGATAGGCGGAACGCCGTGTAATGCTTCTGTTCCGATGTGCAGGTCGTTTAATACGGAAATTCTTGCCGGCGTTAATCTTCCGATGGTATTGTCGGCTATTTTTGTTTCTAAAACGGCCGGAACCGCCGCGGAACTTTCCGAAAAAGTTTTGCTTGACGGTCAAAAAAGCATAATTAACGTAAAAAAAATGCTTTTGAGCAGAATGAAATAAAATAAAGGCAATTACGAATTACGTATCAACGGCAAAAGTCTTTTTAGTGTTTTATTCGTAATTCGCAATTTGTAATTGACGGGGAAAGTATGCCTATTGAACTTGTAAGAATCGATGATCGCCTTATACACGGGCAGATCGTTCAGGGATGGCTGAAAATAATACATATAAATAAGATCGTTGTTATTTCCGATGCTGTTGTAAATGACCAAATGCAGCGGATGCTTTTGACGATGGCCGTGCCGAGCAATATTGAACTGGAAATCAAGACCGTAAGCGACGCATCAAAAGACGCTTTGAACGGAAATTATGATAAATCCAGCACTATGCTTCTTTTTTCCAATCCTTCGGATGTTTTAGCGGTCATAGAAAGCGGAGTTGATATTAAGTCGGTAAATGTCGGAGGAATGCATTTTACAAACGGAAAAAGACAGCTTTTATGCAATTTGTCAGTTGACGATAATGACGTGGAAGCTTTATCGAAAATATACCGCAAAGGCATTGAAATAGAAGGCAGAGTGCTGCCTTCCGACGAGAGAATAGATTTGTTTAATATAATTGAGAGAGAGAGAAGATAACGGCAAAGGCAAATTACGAATTGCAAATTAGCGGTAAATTGAAGCATTAGCGGCGTTTATTTGCGATTAGTAATCGGATAAGGGAAAAATGAATAAAGTTAAATTTATTTTTTGTACGCATAACCATCAGCCCGTGGGTAATTTCGGATGGGTTTTTGAAAAAGCTTATCAGGTTTCATACAAACCTTTTATGCAGGTTATGCTCAAACATCCTAAAATAAAATGGAGCCTGCATGCAAGCGGAATGCTTTGGGAATATATTTCAAAAGAACATCCGGACTACGTAAAAAATGTGAAAAAGCTTGTTTCGTCGGGGAATTTGGAGATTCTTTCCGGAGGTTATTATGAGCCTATAATGACATCGATCCCGGACAGAGACAAGATAGGGCAGATAAAAAAGCTGACGGATTATTTGAAAAATAAATTCGGCTGCGAAGAAGCAAACGGCGTATGGCTTGCCGAGAGAGTTTGGGAACCGGGGCTTGCCAAAATATTATGCGAAGCGGGAATAGAGTATACTGTTTTGGATGATGCTCATTTTGCGGCCGCAGGCATGGAACCCGAAAGTTTGAGCGGTTATTATACTACGGAAGAACAGGGATATCGGCTTAATATTTTTCCGATAAGCCAAAGTCTCAGATATTTAATACCGTTTCAGAATGTTGAAAATTCTATAAATTTTTTTAAGAGTATCGCTTCCCGCGGCGGACAAAATCCCGTGTCGGTTATGGCTGACGACGGTGAAAAGTTTGGAATGTGGCCCGGAACAAATAAGCATGTTTATGAAAACGGCTGGCTTGAAAACTTTTTAACGGCGATCGAAGAAAATTCCGATACGGTTGAAACAGCGAGTTTTTCGGAGATACTTAAAACAGGGAAATCGTCTGGAAAAGTTTATCTTCCCTGCGCTTCATATTTTGAGATGTCGGAATGGTCTCTTCCAAGCGCGGCTCAGCAAAAATTTGAGAATGCGATCCACAGATACGGCGGCGATAATGAGGCAAAAACTTTTTTGAGGGGCGGTTTTTGGCGTAACTTTTTAAGCAAATACGAAGAAGCGGACAATATGCATAAAAAGACGCTTTATATAAGCGATAAAGTAAAAAGATACGTAGACGGCAATAAACCTCATGCCGAGAAAATTTTAGATAATTTGTACGCGGGGCAATGCAACTGCGCGTATTGGCACGGCGTGTTCGGCGGACTTTATCTGCCCCATTTAAGAAACGCGGTTTATAACTCGCTGCTTAAAGCCGAAAATCTTTACAATAAATCGTTTTTAAAGCGCTCTTCGTGGTCAATTTTTGATTTTGACTGCGACATGGAAAATGAATATTTATATGAAAGCAAATTTCACAATATTTACGTTAAAGCCGACAAAGGCGGAAGCATATTTGAGTTTGACATTTTAAAAATAAACCACAATCTTCTTGACGTTCTGACGAGAAGATACGAGTTTTATCATGAGAAATTAAGAGATAATACGGCTCGCGCGGTGATAGCAAACAATAATGAACAGGAAGTTCGGACTATCCATAATGATGAGGTAAAAGTTAAAGAATCCGGTCTTGATAAATATCTTTCCTATGACAGGCACAGAAGGGCTTCATTGGTTGATCATTTTATTGCGCAAGATACAAAGTATGACGATTTTATTTTCGCAAGGTTTAGTGAACTCGGGGATTTTGTTTCGGCTAAATACGAAGCGGATGTTTCGGATTCAAAACTTTTGCTTGAAAGAAACGGAAAAGTGGAAGGCAATGACGTGAAATTAAGCAAGATTATAACGCCTTCGGCCGCGGGCTATACGGTAAGCTACGAAATTAAAAACAATTCCGGCAAAGAACTGGATTTATGTTTTGTTCCGGAGCAGGTTTTTGCGTTTTCTTCAAAAACGGGAGATGATTTTGCCGATCTAAAAGAAATGGATTTATGGAAAAGATACGATGATTTTTTCAAAATTGAAGTTGTAATTAAATTGTCGGAAAAATGCGACATGTGGATTTATCCCATAGAAACCGTTTCAAATTCGGAAAACGGTTATGAAAAAACTTATCAGGGAACATGCGCGGCCGCTCTTGTAAGAAAAATTTTAAAACCCGAGCAGTCTTTTAAATTTGTAATGGAAACGGTCGTTAGATGCGTAGATGCGTAGATGCAGAGAGAAGCTCTGTTTGTTGTTTCTTTGTTTTTTGTCGTTGCTTTGCATCCCAGCATCTCTGCGTCTCTGCATCGCAGTTTATTAAATTATGATTATAGAAAGTACGATAATTATGGCGTTAATCGCCGCTTTGTGCAGCACGGATATTACGGCGTTTGGACAGTTTATGATATGCCGTCCTATTTTTTGCGCGCCTTTATTCGGCTATTTGATGGGAGATATAAGCGTTGGTCTTTGGATCGGGATGATAGTGGAAATGGTATGGATAAACGCGATCCCGATGGGCGCGGCCGTTCCTATCGATATTGCCGCTATAAGCATAAATGCGACTTTTTGGTCTTGTAAGTATTATCTTGGAATTCAGGAAGCTGCGATCTGCGCTTTAATATTTTCAGTGCCTTTTGCTTATTTTTATAAGGAAATAGACATAGGCGGACGCAACGGAAATATAGCTATTATGCGCTGGGTAGAGAGGGGCATCCATGAAGGAAAAACAAAGAGAATCAATATCGGAATATTTTTTAGTTTACTTTTATTTATATTGAGGGCTTTTATTTTTTACCTTATAGTAATGTTTTTAGGAGGGGTTATATTCCAGTTGATATACCTTCAGATCCCTATGTTTGTTATAGCCGGATTTAAAAAAGCCTGGTATTTGCTTCCCGTACTCGGTTTCGGAGCCGTTTTATATAATTTTAAAAATATCAAGATCCCGTTTATTAAGGACAGGTAAACGGCAAGACCGAAACCCAATTTTGTCATACCCGTGAAAACGGGTATCCATGCTGCTTTTAAATATGTCCGACGATAACGACAAAAACGGATTCCCGTTTTCACGGGAATGACACCACTTTAGATAGGTTTTTAGAGAGACCCAATTACGAATAAACGGCAAAAAAGGTAAAGTATGTTTAAAATATACGGTAAAATGTTTCTGAGATCTTTTCTTATACAGGCCTTGTGGAATTTTGAAAGGCTGCAAAATATAGGTTTTTTGTATGTCATGCAGCCTTTTTTAGATAAAATCTATCCAAATATTGACAAAAAAAAAGACGCAATGATAAGGCATACGGGGTTTTTTAATACTCACCCTTATATGGCAAACATAATAATTGCCGTGACCGCGAATACCGAGAAAGAACTCGCGGAAAGCAGAGCGTCGGCAAAAAAGGCAGCGGATATTAATTCCATTAAGAGCGCCATGGCCGGGCCTCTTGCGGCTATAGGCGATTCTTTTTTTTGGGGAACGCTCAGGCCCGTTACGGCATTTTTAAGCATATTTCTTGTGATACTTTTTACGAGAGTTTTGGACCCCGCGTACAGTTGGATAGTTCCTTTGGTTTTTTTATTTTCTTATAACTGCGTTCACATAACTATTAGGTATTGGCTGTTTTTTATAAGTTTAAAGCTTGATAAAGAAATGATTGCCGTGATTTCCAAGCTTGAGTTTAAATTTTTGGGCGATATCGTAAGATATGTCGGGGTTTTGATAGTAATCGCCTCTTTGTTTTTTTATTTTAAAGTTTTCGGATTTGATCCTATAAACAATAATTTTTTTGCTTCCGATATCCCTGATGCTTTTGCGTTTGGCGTGGTTCTTGTTTTGTCGGCGATTTTTTGCCGTTTTGGCGCTGCGTTTATGTTTTACTGCGTAGTTTTGCTGTGTATTTTAATGTCATATTTAGGAATATAACAATGAAAGAAAGAGTTATTAAAGTTACAAATAAAATGGGTCTGCACGCCAGACCTGCCGCGATGCTTGTTCAAACCTCTTCAAAGTTTAAGTCAAACGTTAAAATTTTTAAAGACGATTATGAGGTTGACGCTAAAAGCATTATGGGCGTAATGACTCTTGCCGCGGCAGTCGGCAGCGAACTTAAATTTATTGCCGACGGTTCTGATGAAAATGAAGTTTTGGATGCGATAGAATCGCTGTTTAATTCAGGATTTTCGGAATAGGAGCAAAAAACTATGCCGTTGACAAAGAAAAATATTATTTTAAAAGGCGTTGCGGCTTCTCCCGGGATAGCCATCGGAAAAGTGTTCATGCTTGAGGATGACGACTATTCTCTCATCCAGAAAGAAATACCGAAAAATGCCAGAGCGGCCGAACTGAAACGCCTGAATGACGCTATTGAAAAGACGAGAGCCGAGCTGAAAACGACATATAACAAGATAAATAATGTGCTTGGCGAAAATTACGCTAAAATAGCCGATGTTCATATGATGATACTTGACGATCCTATAATGAACAAAGATGTCGTCAAGATGCTTGAAGACGGAGTAAACGCCGAATATGCGGTTTTTAAAGTTCTGGACAGGATCATACGCTCTTTTGACGCCATAGAAGACGAGTATTTCAGGGAAAGAAAGCAGGATATACAGGATGTGGCAAAAAAGATACTCGGAAATCTTCTGGGTAAAACAAAGAGGACGCTTTCGGAACTCGGCGAAGAATCTATTGTCGTTTCACACGATCTTACACCTGCGGATACGGTCGCGATAAGGGAAAAATTCGTTAAAGCTTTTGCGACCGATATAGGCGGAAAAACATCGCATACCGCGATCGTCGCGCAAAGCCTTGAAATTCCGGCAGTTGTCGGCTTAAGAAATATTTCGGCGAATTCCCAGTCCGGAGAATCAATAATAATTGACGGAAACCAGGGATTGGTAATACTTAACCCTACCGACGAAACTATTACAAATTACAAGAGAGAGCTGGATATTCAGGCGGCAAAAAGAAAAGAACTTGATAAATTAAGAGATTTGCCCGCGGAAACTGTCGATAAACATACGGTACAGCTTTTAGCAAACATAGATAACCCTGACGAAGTAAAATCCGTGATGAATAACGGCGCAAGCGGCATAGGCCTTTATAGAAGCGAGTTTATGTTTTTTAACCGCGATACAATGCCGTCTGAAGAGGATCATTACCAAAACTATGTTAAAGCCGCGAAGATGATGATGCCTTACAGCGTTATAATCAGGACTATAGATTTAGGCGGCGACAAACTTACGAATCTCGGATTTTTAAGCATGGAAAAAGAGATGAATCCTTTTATGGGACTGCGCGCCATAAGGCTGTGTTTGAGATATCCGGAAATATTTATCGACCAGCTTAGAGGCGTACTCAGAGCTTCCGCCGAAGGTAAAATAAGACTTATGTATCCTATGATTTCGGGTCTGGAAGAGCTCAGGGAAGCTAATAAAATACTTGAAAAGGTTAAGAAAAGCATGCGGTCCGAAAATATAAAATTTGACGAAGATATGGAAGTCGGCGCTATGGTTGAAGTGCCTTCAGCCTCCGTGATTGCCGATGTTTTGGCAAAGGAAGTTGATTTTATTTCCATCGGCACAAACGATCTTATACAGTATACTTTGGCGGTTGACCGAGTGAATGAAAATGTAGCTCATTTGTATGAGCCTTCTCATCCGGCGATTTTAAGGCTTATAAAAAAGATAATCGACGCGGGGCATGACGCGGGAATAGAAGTAGGAATGTGCGGAGAAATGGCGGGTGATCCGTATTATACGACGCTTCTTTTGGGTATGGGGCTTGACGAGTTCAGCGTATCTCCCGTGCAGCTTCCTAAAATTAAGAAAGTTATAAGGAGCGTGTCTTTTGAAGAAGCTAAAAAAGCGGCTTCCGAAATATTAAAATGCGGCGATAGAGAGTCGATAGCCAGAATAATGAAGAAATTAAAGTTTAAAGAAAGATATTAACGGCAGAGAATAGAGAAAAGATAATAGATAAAGGAACCTCTAAAATCTCTGAAAAGCAAAGATGTCTGCAGGCGGCAACAATGAGATGTTCCATAAAGGATATAAAAAGCAATGTCAAATATCAGAAATTTTTGTATTATCGCGCACATCGACCACGGGAAGAGTACATTGGCGGACAGGCTTTTGGAATATACCGGGACAATTTCCAAAAGAGAGATGAAAGAGCAGATCCTCGACGGAATGGAGCTTGAAAGGGAAAGAGGTATAACGATTAAAGCCAAAGCCGTAAGAATGAATTATACGGATAAAAACGGCAAGCATTATATTTTAAATCTGATCGACACGCCGGGCCACGTTGATTTTACTTATGAAGTATCGAGAGCTTTGGCTGCGTGCGAAGGAGCTCTTTTGGTTATTGACGCTGCGCAGGGCGTTGAAGCGCAGACGCTTGCAAATACTATGCTTGCTAAAAATGCCGACCTTAAAATTATTCCGGTCATTAATAAGATAGATTTGCCTACGGCGGACGTTGACAGCGCGTATGAACAGATGAAAGAAGGTCTTGACGTAGATGCCGAGCCTATTCTTGCAAGCGCAAAAGAGGGTATCGGCATAGGCGAAATAATTGATTCCGTTATTTCTAATATTCCTCCGGCGAAAGTTATTTTAGACGAACCTCTTTCCGCGATCATATTCGATTCTTTTTATGATTCGTACAGAGGAGTCATAGTTATAATAAGAGTTTTTGACGGAACTATACGCAAAGGAATGAAAATACATTTTATGGCTTCCGATGTTGAATACGACGTGCTTGAAGTTGGATATATGAGAATAAAACCGGTTGAGGCAGGGAGTTTGTCGTCGGGAGAAGTCGGATATGTCGTTGCCGGTATAAAAGATATTCACGATATAAAAATAGGGGACACCATAACCGACAGCGCAAATCCGACGCAGCGTCCTCATCCGGGATATAAAGAAATCCATCCTTTTGTTTTTGCGGGATTATATCCTAACAGCACTTCGGATTATGATTCTTTGAAAAGCGCTTTGGAAAAGCTTAGGCTGTCGGATTCTTCGCTTGCGTATTTTCCGGAAACATCGGTAGCTTTGGGTTTTGGTTTCAGATGCGGATTTTTGGGTTCTTTGCATTTGGAGATCGTTAAGGAAAGACTGGAGAGAGAGTTCGGTTTAAGTCTTTTGGTGACCGCGCCGAACGTTGTGTATAAAGTTAAGACTTTGCAAAACCGGTTTTTGACGATAGATAATCCGGCAAAATTTCCAAACAGCTCGGAAATTTCCGAAATCTGGGAACCTTATGTGGAAGCGACCGTAATATGCCCCGTTGACTATTTAGGCGCAATTCTTGATTTATGCCAGAAAAGGCGCGGAAAGCAAATTCACATGAAATATATGAATGTGAAAATAGTGGTATTGAAATATCATCTGCCGCTTGCGGAAATAATAGTCGGGTTTTATGACGCTCTAAAGTCCGTTTCAAAAGGTTATGCGTCTTTTGATTATGAGCATATTGAGCCTCAAACGGGAGATCTTGTCAAACTTGAAATTATGATCAACAGCGAAGTTGTCGACGCTTTTACGGTTATAACGCATAAAGACAAAGCGCAGACTTCCGCTCATTATTTGACGGAAAAGCTGCGCGGAATAATTCCGAGGCATATGTTTGAAATTCCGATACAGGCTAAAGTCAACAATAAAATAATAGCACGAGAAACGATTTCCGCGGTGCGTAAAGACGTTCTTGCCAAATGTTACGGCGGAGACATAACCAGAAAACGCAAGCTTCTTGAAAAGCAGAAAGAAGGAAAGAAAAAAATGAGGCAGTTCGGCAGGGTCGAAATCCCTCCGGAAGCTTTTATAGCGGTGCTGAAGATAGACGAGTAAAAAAGCGGATGCATGGAAGCATCCATGCATCTATATCGGAGATATCATGGAAATTAAATTGTTTATTGCGGGTTGTATTGTTTTTTGCGTGGCGATGTTTATGCAGCTTATAAAAGGTAAATTTACGAGTCCGGTGTCAAAAAGCCTGTTTAAGAATGTTTATTCATGGGTTGATACTATATGGTCTGCCCTTATTATAGCGGCATTTTTGATGTTTTTCTTTATTCAGGCGTTTAAAATTCCTTCCGGCAGTATGAGAATGACATTTTTAGAAGGCGATCATCTTTTCGTAAATAAGTTTATTTACGGATTTCACGTTCCTTTCAGCGATGGAAAAAGAGTTTTCGCTCTTAAAAATATTTCAAGAGGCGATATTGTAGTTTTCAAATGTCCGCCCGAGGCACTAACCGTTTCGGAACGCGAAGCCGGAATAAAAAAAGATTATATTAAAAGATGCATCGCCGTTTCCGGAGATACGGTTGAAATAAAAGATAAAAAGCTTTTTGTGAACGGAGTGCCTCTTGACGAACATTATGTAAGTTATGCGGATCCGTCGGTTTTCCAGAGCTTTAATTTATTTAACGATGAAGAAGAGTATCAGCAGGCTTGGGAAACCGGAAAATGTACTACTATACCGCCTAACTTCATCAGGGATAATTTCGGGCCGGTAACGGTTCCTTCGGGTTATTATATGATGCTTGGAGATAATAGGGATTATTCTTTCGATTCCCGCTTTTGGGGACCGTTGCCTGACAAATACGTTAAGGGCAAAGCTCTTGTTATTTACTGGCCGTTGAACCGGATCAGGATAATATAAAGACAGAAGATGAGAAGATGGGATGTTGGGAAGGTGGGGAAAAAAGACAGAAGATGAGAAGATGGGATGTTGGGAAGATGGGAAAAGACGAAAAAGGCAGAGGATGAGAAGGTGGGATGTTGGGAAGATGGGAAAAGACAAGGACAACGACAAAGAAAAAACGACCACAGCTCCTCTGAGCATCTCAGCTTCCCACCCTCTCATCTTCTAAAAAGGAGGTTTTATGAGTTGGGTATTATGGATTATCGCGGCAGTGGCGCTTGGGATTATTGAAATTACGACGATATCGGTATTCTTTTTTATATGTCTTGCCGCGGGCGCGGTTTTGGCGGG
>WRNH01000083.1 GCA_009776745.1 Endomicrobiia bacterium
AGAGTTTCAGACGGAAGCCAGAGAAACAAAAGGACGTCCGGAAGAAATAACGAAAGATATCCCGAATGTCGGCTCGGAAGATTTGTTGAATCTGGACGAAGACGGAGTTATTAAAGTCGGGTCAATGGTTCAGCGGGGCGATATTTTAGTTGGAAAAACGGCTCCTAAAGGCGAACAGCAGACAACTCCCGAAGAGAGACTTTTGAGAGTTTTGTTCGGAAAAAAAGCCGAAGACGTGCAGGACGCGTCTTTAAGAGTTCCTCCGGGAATATCCGGAAAAGTTATAGCCGTAAGGACATTTGTAAGGCTTGAAAAACTTACGGATAAAGAAAAGAAAAAAAGACAGGAAGATATGTACGATGTTTATGACGCCGCGAAAAATAAGCTTCGCAAAGATAAAAAAGAGCTTCTTACAAAAGCAAATAAATCCGAAAGCGCGAAAATAGAAGCCGTTTATAAAAAGAAAGAGCAGGTTCTCAAAGAAAATTATGAGAGCGACAAAGAAAGATTTAAAAAAGGCGACGAACTGCCCGTTTCGGTAAATAAAATAGTTAAAGTTTACATAGCTTCAAAAACAAAAGTGCAGGTCGGCGACAAACTTGCAGGAAGGCACGGAAACAAAGGTATTGTCGCAAGAATTCTTCCGGTTGAAGATATGCCGAGGCTTCCCGACGGAACGCCTGTTGACTGCGTTCTCTCTCCTTTGGCTATTCCTTCGCGTATGAACGTGGGACAGCTTTTGGAAGTTATGCTGGGCTGGGCGGGTAAGACGCTTGATACGCAGATGGTCACGCCCGTTTTTGACGGAGCCAGCGAAGAAGAAATAAAAAATTACGTCGAAAAAGCTAAAGCGCAGATTTTGAGCAATAAAAAGAAAGATTTGTCAGCCAGAGGATTGAAAGGCAAAGAACTTGAAGAAGCTCTTTCGAAATTCGCGTATGAAGCTCTTCCCACAAACGACTGCAAAATTACGCTTTACGACGGAAGAACCGGCGAACCGTTTATGGAAAAAGTTACGGTCGGCGTGATGTATGTTTTAAAGCTTAACCATTTGGTTGAAGATAAGATGCACGCAAGATCTACGGGTCCTTACTCGCTGATTACGCGCCAGCCTTTAGGCGGAAAAGCGCAGTTTGGCGGACAGAGGTTTGGAGAAATGGAAGTCTGGGCTGTGGAAGGATACGGCGCGGCGCATATTTTACAGGAGTTTTTGACTGTTAAATCCGACGATGTCGAAGGCAGAGTCAAAATGTACGACTCCATTATCAGAGGCGAGTCTATATCTGACCCGGGCGTTCCTGAATCGTTTAAAGTTTTAGTAAGCGAACTTAAAGCTTTAGGATTAAACGTGGAACTTATGGGAGACGCAAACGCCGCGGGAAAACAAGAAAAAACTAAGGGTGCGGGCAAAAAATGACTAAAATAAATTTTCAAAATCAAAAGAAAAAACCAAATAATCTCAACTATTCGAATTTCGACGCCGTTAAGGTTACGGTCGCGAGTCCCGATCAGGTAAAAACATGGTCTTTCGGGGAAGTTAAAAAACCGGAAACCATAAACTACAGAACGTTTAAACCCGAGAGAGACGGTTTGTTCTGCGACAGGATTTTCGGTCCCACAAAAGACTGGGAATGCCATTGCGGAAAATATAAATACATAAAACACAAAGGCACTGTCTGCGACAGATGCGGAGTTGAAGTTACCGAATCTAAAGTAAGAAGAGAAAGGTTCGGTCATATCGACTTGGCGGTGCCTGTAGCGCATTTGTGGTTTTTGAGAAAGCCTCCGTCAAGGATCGGCATTTTGCTTAATATGAAAATTTCCGATTTGGAAAAGGTTATTTATTATACGAAATACGTCGTAACCGACGATCTTAAAGACCGCGCGGGAGTCTGCTCTTTTGTTGAAAAAGGCATGCTTTTGAAGGAAGAAGAGTTTGACCTTTTTAAATACGGCATAGACAGCCCTGTAGTTAAAGAAGAGTTTAAAAACATTTTCGACGGGATAGTTTCCGAAGAAGTAGTTCCGGATGAAGATTCAACCAAAGCTTTAAGACAGCTTAAATCTTTGGTGAAAAATCAGGCAGACCAGTTCGGTATGTCCGCCGACGAAGCCGCGAAGAAAATAGCCGCAAATATTGAAAAAGGCGACATATATTATAAGTGTTATTTTAAGGCTCACAGCGTATATTTCTACGGTGATTTGGATTCTTCGCAGCGCGGTGAAATAAAGAAAATTTTGTCCGAAAATTTTGAGAAAGGCGAAACGGTTTTGATTTCCGAGCCGGACAAAAAAATAAGAATAGAGTTTTTTGATATGGAAAAAGATAAACTGTTCAATGAACTCAGAAAAAATTCCGAAGGGCTTAAAAAATATGAAGGCCGTTTAAGAATTGAAATATCAAGAAACGACATTCCTTTCATGAAAAATTTTTCCAAGCCGGAGAACTTTGTTCTTTTAGAAGAAAGCGATATAAAAAATCTTCAGAACGGTTTCGGCGACAATCTTAAAGTCGATATCGGAGCCGCGGCGGTAAGAAAGCTTTTGGAAGAAATAAAACTTGAAGAAGAAGCAAAAAGCATTCACGCGGAAATCAAAAAGACTAAATCCGACGCGGAAAGAGCGCGGCTTATCAGAAAACTTAGAGTTGTCGAAGGGTTTTTAAATTCCGAAACAAGGCCTGAATGGATGATCCTTACCACTCTTCCGGTAATACCGCCGGATTTAAGGCCTTTGGTTGCTTTGGACGGCGGGCGTTTTGCAACGTCGGATTTAAATGATTTGTACAGAAGAATTATTAACAGAAATAACAGACTTCGCCACATAGAGCAGCTGAAAGCTCCGGCGGTGATGATAAATAATGAAAAGAGACTTCTTCAGGAAGCCGTTGACGCGTTAATTGACAATGATTCAAGAACAAGGCCGGTGACGGGCGCCGGAAACAGACCTTTGAAATCGCTTTCCGATACATTGAAAGGAAAACAGGGGCGTTTCAGACAGAATCTTCTTGGAAAAAGAGTTGATTATTCCGGAAGAAGCGTTATCGTCGTAGGTCCGAGCCTCAAGCTTAACCAGTGCGGACTTCCTAAAGAAATGGCTTTGGAACTTTTCAAACCGTTCATTATAAAAGAACTTATTAAACAAGAAAACGCTACGCTGAAATCGGCCAGAAGAATGCTTGAAAGAGGCGACGCGAAAGTATGGAATATTCTTGAAAAAGTGACAAAAAACCATCCGGTCCTTTTAAACAGAGCTCCTACGCTTCATAGGCTGGGCATTCAGGCTTTTGAACCGGTTTTAGTCGAAGGAAAATCAATTCAGCTTCATCCGCTGACCTGCGCGGCGTTTAATGCCGACTTCGACGGAGACCAGATGGCCGTTCATCTGCCTATTTCAGTCGAAGCGCAGCTTGAAGCTAAAGTATTGATGATGGCGACAAGAAACATATTGTCTCCGGCTTCAGGAAAACCTATCGCGGTTCCTTCGCAGGATATGGTTTTGGGAAGCTGCTTTCTGACGAAAGAAAAGTCCGGAGTCCCCGGAGAAGGTAAAATATTTTCTTCGGTCGACGAAGTGATAAGAGCATATCAGTCAAAGAAAGTCGACCTGCACGCAAAAATCAAAGTTGTAGGTCTTACGAATATCAGGGACGAAAAACTCAAAGACGGCGAACAGTCCGATATGGCAAAATGGAAAAATCATAAGTCCGAAGACGGCAAAGAAATTATAAACTACACTACCGTCGGAAGAATTATATTCAATGAAAATCTTCCTAAAAACGAAGACGGTTCGTATGCTTTGGGGTACCAAAATAAGAGCATGACGAAAAAAGAGCTCGGCAGTTTGGTTGACAGATGCTATAAAGAGCTCGGCCAGTACAGAACTGTCGTTCTTTTGGATGAAATAAAGAAAATGGGTTATAAATATGCGACCCTTGCCGGCGTTTCCATTTCAATAGACGAAATGAAAATTCCGCCGAAAAAAGAAAAGATGGTCAAAGAAGCAAAAGCAAAAATCAAAGAAATTGAAAAGCAGGCGAAGCTCGGTTTGATAACCGAGTCCGAAAGGTACAATAAAATTATCGATATCTGGACGAGAGTTACCGACGAAGTCGCCGATATTATGTTTGACGAAATGAGAAAAGAAGAGACTGAACCTTTGAAAAAAGGCGAAAATCGCTTCAATTCGATATTTATGATGGCAGATTCCGGAGCGAGAGGGTCCAGACAGCAGGTAAGACAGCTTGCCGGCATGCGCGGACTTATGGCAAAACCCCAGAAGAAACTTACCGGCGGCGTTGGAGAAATTATCGAAACTCCGATCATTTCAAACTTCAGAGAAGGTTTGACGGTCCTCGAATATTTTATCTCCACTCACGGAGGACGTAAAGGTTTAGCCGATACGGCGCTGAAAACCGCCGATGCGGGTTACCTTACCAGAAGACTTGTCGACGTGGCGCATGATGTCGTAGTAAGAGATCCTGACTGCAAAACCGTTAACGGCGTATTTATCGGAACTTTGCAAAGCGGCGACGAAATNGTCGAGAAAATTGACGAGCGCGTTGTCGGAAGGATCGCGCTTGATAACGTAGTTGATATTATCCATGACGAGNTGATAGTAAAAAGAGGAGAACTGATNACTCCGGAAAAAGCGCAAAAGCTTGTCGAGGCAGGTATCGATAAAATAGGGATCAGAAGCGTTTTAACGTGCGAATCGGAGCATGGCGTATGCGCGAAATGTTACGGCGTAAATCCGGCGACCGGCAAAATGGTTGAAGTAGGCGAAGCGGTAGGCATTATCGCGGCGCAGTCGATCGGCGAGCCTGGCACGCAGCTTACTCTGCGTACGTTCCATATCGGAGGAGCCGCGAGCCGCGTTGTCCAGCGCTCTGAAATTTATGCCGAAAACAACGGCACGGCGGATTATTATAATTTAAAAACGATCAAAAACAGAGACGGCGAAACGATAGTTCTGAGCAGAAATACGGAACTTGCGTATACGGAATTTCCGGTGCACCGCAGACAGGTTTACCAGATCCCTTACGGAGCTATAATTGAAGTTCAGGATGGGCAGAAGGTTGATGTTAAAATTGACGCGTCTACGGGAATGAAGAAACATGTTCTCATAGCTAAATGGGATCCTCATTCAAAACCGATCATTTCGGAATTTGAAGGAACAGTTCAGTTTGTAGATATTAAAGACGGCGTTACGCTGCAAAAAGAAAAATCAAAGATTACCGGACAGATCGAAAGAGTTATCATAGAGCATCCTTCGGACAGAAAGAGCCCGAGGATCGTTGTTAAAAAAGACGGAAAAACTGTTGTGGAATATCCGCTTCCGGTTGAAACGACTCTTGTCGCTCATGACGGCGACAGGATAAAAGTCGGCGATGTTTTGGCAAAAATTCCTCAGGAAGTTTCCAAATCAAGAGATATTACCGGCGGTCTGCCCAGAGTTGCCGAACTGTTTGAGGGACGCAAACCGAGAAACTCGGCCGTCGTCTCGGAAATTGACGGCATTATTCATTTAGGCGGTCCGACCGCGAAAGGCAGCGTAAAGGTTGAAGTTGAAAATCCCGATACGAAGATGAAAAAGGATTATCTGATTCCGGCAGGAAGACATTTGGTCGTTTATGAAGGCGACAGGGTAAAAGAGGGCGAGGCTTTGTCTGACGGAGCCGTAAATCCGCATGATATCCTTAAAGTTAAAGGCCCTAAAGAAGTCCAGGAATATCTTGTTAACGAAATCCAGCAGGTTTACAGGCTGCAGGGCGTTACGATCAACGATAAACACATTGAAATAATAGTAAGACAGATGCTGTCCAATGTCAGAATAACGGAATCCGGCGACAGTAAGTTCCTTAACGGCGAAATCGTTTCAAGATACAAATATGAAATGGGCAGAAAAGAAGTTAAGGCTAAAGGCGGAAAAGCGCCGGTCGCGCATTCCATTCTTTTAGGCATAACAAAAGCGTCATTGTCTTCGGACTCGTTTATTTCTGCCGCCTCGTTTCAGGAAACGACAAGGATCTTGACGGAAGCTGCTGTTTCCGGCCAGATCGATACTCTCAGAGGATTGAAAGAAAATGTGTCCATAGGACATTTGATACCCGCGGGAACCGGACTTAAACAGATAACTGCGGATTTGAGAAAAAAATAAGAAAAGACGATTAACAATCGGGTCTCTCTAAAAACCTATATAAAGTGGTGTCATTCCCGTGAAAACGGGAATCCATTTTTGTCGTTATCGTCGGACACATTTAAAAGCAGCATGGATACCCGTTTTCACGGGTATGACAAATTTGGGTTTTTAGAGAAATCCAATTGTAAATTGCCAATTAAAAAGAAATAAAGGGAAAAAAAATGCCAACGATTAACCAGTTGATTGCAGACGGAAGAAAAGACACAATAAAAAAGACAAAGGCGCCGGCTCTTAAAAACTGTCCTCAGAGAAGAGGAGTTTGCACGAGAGTTTACACGACGACTCCTAAAAAACCTAACTCGGCTTTAAGAAAAGTGGCGAGGGTAAGATTAACTTCGGGATACGAAGTGTCTTCATATATTCCGGGCGTAGGACATAATCTTCAGGAGCATTCGCTTGTTCTTATCCGCGGCGGACGCGTGAAAGATTTGCCGGGCGTTCGTTACCATATTGTCAGAGGAACTTTGGATACTACCGGAGTTGACGGGCGTAAACAGTCAAGAAGCAAGTACGGCGCGAAAAAAGCAAAAGCAGCTGCAAAATAAAATTGCGAACAATTTTATTTAAGAGTTGAGAGCGAAAAGTGAAGATATGACGACAAGTAAGCTCTCGGTCAAGTTTGTAAATTTACAGTTGATTTGAAATAAATATAAAACACGATGTGTCGAGAAAGTTTGGAAGTGAGTCAGTTTTTTGTTGTATCTCCACTCTCAACTTTTCACTCTTCACTCTGTCTTTTAAAGAGGAAAGAAAAATGCCACGTAAAGCGTTAAAACCAAGAGAAAAAAGAGGCTTGCCTAACGGAGATTCGAGATTCGGTTCCGTTTTGATAGCCAGATTTATCAACAAACTCAATTTTGAAGGAAAGAAAAGTACGGCGGAAGCGGTGATGTATGATTGTTTTGATATAATAAAAGAAAAAACGAGCGAAGATCCGGTTTCCGTTTTCAACAGAGCCATAGAAAATATAAGGCCTCTTCTTGAAGTAAGGCCGCGCAGAGTCGGCGGAGCAACGTATCAGGTTCCCATGGAAGTTCCTGCGATACGTTCGACTACGCTTGCGATCAACTGGCTTATAGAAATTTCAAGAAACAAAACGGGCAAGCCTATGTGCGAAAAGCTCGCGCAGGAAATTATTGACGGCAGCAAAAAAGAAGGCGCATGCATGAAAAAAAGAGAAGATACGCACAAAATGGCGGAAGCCAATAAAGCATTCGCGCATTATCGCTGGTAGTTTTAACGGCAGATAGATAAGTGTCCGACGGATAAATTGACGCGGTTTTAGGTATAAATTGCTCCATCCCGCTGACACGGCAGAGACAAGAGAGAATAGATACGGCAGCGTTGCTTGCGTAGGGTGGATGCCGAAGGCAGGGTGGTTGTAAACAATGGAAAAATTTTGTCAAAGCTGCGGAATGCCGTTAAAACAAGACCCAAAAGGTTCCGGAACAAATGCTGACGGTTCAAAAAGCGAAATGTATTGTTCTTATTGTTATGAAAACGGTAAATTTACAAGAGATTGCACCGCGAAAGAAATGCAGGAATTTTGCAAAAATAAGATGAAAGAAATGGGGATGTCAAGTTTTAAAGCATGGCTTTTCTCAAGATTCATTCCCGGTTTAAAACGCTGGAAACAAAAATGACAAAAGCGGCAAAAACAGGCAGTTGATTCTTTTTTTGCCGTCTCCGAATGTCTTAATCTGGGATCCATGTTAGTATTTATAGATTTGCAGTCAGTTTGGTTTTATAAAACAATTTAACAATAAAATAAAAGGGAACAAAAATGGCTAGAGAATTTCCGCTGCACAAAATCAGAAACTTTGGAATCGCCGCTCATATTGACGCGGGCAAAACGACAACAACGGAGAGGATCCTGTACTATACGGGAAGAACTCATAAGATCGGCGAGGTTCACGAAGGCGCCGCTACTATGGACTGGATGGAACAGGAAAGGGAAAGAGGCATAACTATTCAGTCTGCCGCGACATACGCTAAATGGCAGGATATGCAGTTTAATATCATCGATACCCCGGGACACGTCGATTTTACGGTCGAAGTGGAACGCTCTATGAAAGTTCTTGACGGAGCTGTCGTTGTTTTTGATTCCGGCAACGGAGTCGAGCCGCAGTCCGAAACGGTTTGGAGACAGGCGGATAAATACGGAGTGCCGAGAATCGTTTATTCAAATAAAATGGATAAGATCGGCGCTGATTTTTTTATGGTTGTAAACGACGTAAAGGAAAAACTCGGAGCCGTTCCGCTTCCAATTCAAATACCTATCGGTGCGGAAGCAGGGTTTAAAGGTATGGTAGATTTGGTCGCAATGAAGGCATATGTTTGGTCGGGCGAAGAGCTTGGCGCTAAATTTGACGTGATTGACATTCCGAAAGATCTTGAAGAACAAGCCAATCGTATGCGCGCCGAGATGATAGAAAAACTTGCGGATCACGATGACGAAGTTATGCTGGCGTTTATGGACGGCAAAGAGCCGACCTCGGTTCAGATTAAAAGAGCGATAAGAACGGCGACTCTTAAAATAAAATTGATCCCGTGCCTTTGCGGCACTTCGTTTAAGAATAAAGGCGTTCAGCCTATGTTAGACGCGGTTTGCGATTATCTTCCCTCTCCCCTTGACAGAGAAGTGCTTAAAGGAATAAATCCTGAAACTGGAGAATCCGATTCAAGAGAAGTTTCCGATACGGCGCCTTTTAGCGCGCTGGCGTTTAAAATCCAGTCGGACCCTTTTATAGGAAGACTTACGTATTTCAGAGTTTATTCAGGCACGCTGGAAAGCGGTTCCTATGTTTATAATTCGACAAAAAACAATAAAGAAAGAATTTCGCGCATAGTCCGCATGCATTCAAACCAAAGAGAGGAAGTTAAGTCTGTTTGCGCCGGAGATATTGTCGCCGCGGTAGGATTGAAAGATACAAGTACGGGCGATACGCTTTGCGAGGAAAGCAAGCCTATTGTCTTGGAGTCAATGACGTTTCCCGACCCCGTTATAGACGTTGCCGTTGAGCCTAAGACAAAAGCCGATGAAGAAAAACTTTCAAAAGCATTATCGTCTTTGGCGCAGGAAGACCCGACTTTCAGAGTTAGAACGAATGAAGAAACAAACCAGACGATTATTGCCGGAATGGGCGAACTGCATCTTGAAATTATCGTCGACAGAATGAAAAGAGAGTTTAAAGTCGACGCAAATGTCGGAAGGCCTCAGGTCGCTTACAGGGAAACAATAAAGAAAAAACAGGAAGCTGAATCAAAATATATCAGACAGACCGGCGGACGCGGGCAGTACGGGCACGTTGTGCTTACCGTTGAGCCGCAGGCTCCCGGTACGGGTTATGAGTTTGTAAATAAAATTGTCGGCGGAGTTATTCCGAGGGAATATATTCCGGCGGTAGATAAAGGCATAAAAGAAGCTATTACGTCGGGCACTTTGGCTGGATATCCGGTCGTTGACGTAAAAGTCACTCTTACCGACGGATCATTCCACGAAGTTGACTCGTCGGAAATGGCGTTCAAAATTGCCGGTTCAATAGCTTTTAAAGACGCCTGCAAAAGAGCAAATCCGGTGATACTTGAACCTATAATGAAAGCCGAAGTCGTTGTTCCCGAAGATTATATGGGCGACGTTATCGGCGACCTGAATTCAAGGCGTGGAAAAATTTCAAGCATGGATCCGAAAAACAAAGTACAGCATATCAAGGCAAATGTTCCTCTTGCGGAAATGTTCGGTTACTCGACAACATTGCGCTCGTTAACGCAGGGCAGAGGAAATTACAGCATGGAACCTTCTCATTATGAAGAAGTTCCGAAACAAATAGCCGATAAAATATTAGAAAAAATGGCAAAAGCATAACGGCATGTAAAAAGTAAAAGGTTAAGGAGTTTAAAATGGCAAAAGAAAAGTTTGACAGAAGCAAGCCGCATGTAAACATAGGAACAATAGGGCACGTGGACCACGGCAAAACGACATTGACGGCAGCGATAA